>NZ_JBIRXS010000007.1:0-259104 GCF_044389235.1 Rhodococcus sp. NPDC019647
GCCCAGTAATGGGTGTAGGTGACTGGTACTAATAGGCCGAGGACTTACCACAAAGAAGCTACGCGTCCACTGTGCAGTATCTGAAACAACACACACGATTCACCATGTTCTTCGGGGAATCGGGTGCGGGCGAAGCCCCCCACGCTTTTGTGGATGGGTTCCGCGTGCACTCGAAAATTTTTCCCTCCGGAGGACGATGGGTGTGACAGTTTCATAGAGTTACGGCGGCCATAGCGGAGGGGAAACGCCCGGCCCCATTCCGAACCCGGAAGCTAAGCCCTCCAGCGCCGATGGTACTGCACTCGACAGGGTGTGGGAGAGTAGGACACCGCCGAACATCCGTTACCGGAAGCCCCCCAACACCTGTTGGGGGGCTTCCGGCATTCCACCACAAAATTATGGTCCCGTGACCCTCATGATCGGGTAGCGCCGGCGAGTACCTGCAAAGCCCGCGTGGCGAGATGAAGGTTCAACCGGGTATCGACGCTCCGGAGATCACGATCGGTGAGTTCGTGTATACGGGACATGCGGTATCGCAAGGTACTGCGGTGAATTCGGAGAGCGCGAGCGGTTTCGTCGTACTTGCCACCGCAGTCCAGATACTGGGCCAAGGTGGCTGTCATGGTGCTGTGGTGGTCCCGGTCGTAGTCGAGGAGCGGCCCGAGCCATTCCTGAACGAAATTTTCGACGTCGCGTGTCGTCGCGTGCGCGTCGAGGATGCGGTACACGCCCAATTCGTCGAAATGTGCCACGCCCCAGGGCGACAGTGATTGCTTTCGTATTTCCAGAGCTCGTACCGCGTTGCTGTACGACTGAGGTATCTCACTGGGTGACGAACATTCTGATCCGACACCCATCACTCCGCTCGCCGGCCCGAGGGTCTTCTCCACAGTTCGGAACGCTTCAACCGCATCGGTTTTCGACTGTGTAATCGCGGCGACGACCCCCGAACCGTGGTCGCTGCGGTGCATGAGAAGGGCCGCGGAATCGGTCGAGGCGAAGTATCGGTGTAGGGCGTCGGACACGGTATCGGCATTCGTCTCCGAACCCCACTCGACCACCAGAACGCGCTGCGGTTCGTGAAGGTCGTAGCCAAGTGCTTCGGCACGCGAGTAGGCACTGTCGTCGTCGGTTCCAGAGAGAATATCGTCCCCGAGGTCGCGGCTCAACCGTGCCTCGGTCTCCGCCAACGACCGTTCGTGCGCCATCTCGATGGCGAGGACCGTCGCGGCGTGTTCCAGCGCGAACGTGTCCAAGTCCGTCGCCTCGTGTTCTGGGTCGTAGAGGTACACGATCCCCAGCAGAGCTTGACGGGGTCGTACGATCTGCAGGATCCGGTTGTCATCCCGCAGCGGTTTGCCCTCCATAGTGGCTCGGCGCACGACGTCGACTCGATTCCGGCCCCCAATCCGACGATATCGCGGCATCTTTCCAGGACCGGCCCAGACTCGGAGGTTGCCGAATTGGTCCTCGACCCCCACGGGTAGTCCGGTCAGCTGATGGAGGGTATCCGCGATGACCGCTTCGGACGCGCCCGCGAGAGAAAGCCGATCGAGCGTTTCACGGATCCTCGCTTCGGACTGGAGTCGCTCGAGCTGCTCCGACACTGCGGCCAGCTGATCCGTCACTGCGGCCACTTTGTCGGAAGCTTCTCGCACACTGCGTGCCTGCGCTTCTGCGCGCAAGGCGCGGGAGGCGGAACGCAGGGCAGACATGGTGTGCTGAATCAGCAGTTCGAGAAGAGTGACTTCCCTCTGGGTTGGTGGACGAGCGGCCCTGATCATCAGCGCGATGGTGTCGACCGAAGGGTCGTCGAACAGAATGCGCTGACGCCAGAATCCGTCCGCATCTCCTGCCACCGGTTCCACTGTGAACGGTCCCAAGTGACCAAGGGCCTCCCGCATCACGCCGAGGATAATGTCCCGATCACCGGAGTCATGCATGTCCGCTGTGAGTGCCAGAACGGAACAGAGGTCGGATGCCCGAGGAGTGTCGACCACCCTGGGGTCTGGGGATGCTTCCAGATCCATGCCTTGATCTACCCCGGATATCCAGGGTCGAAACCCCCAAGGGTGTGCATCCGTGCCGATTCCCGTCAGACTCTTTCGTTCCGCCGTGACCATGTGGTGCGCGCCCGCAGGCGTCAATCTTGGGGATGAGGGGTGGCGACATGATCCAATCCGATACCTGGCACGATCCTGATCTGAACATGATTCGCGACGTCGTCGCGCATACGTCGGACGGGTGCGAGGGCTGTCTCGAACTCGGCACCCGGTGGGCACACCTGATGCTGTGCCTGACGTGTGGGTACGTCGGCTGTAGTGACTCGTCACCAATGCGCCATGCCAGACACCACGCACAGACCAGCGGGCATCCGATCGCACAGTCTCTGCATCCCGGGGACAACTGGCGCTGGTGCTTCGTGCATGACGTGAAGATCTGTACGCCGTATCCGGCGACCGGGGCGAGGGTCGTCGACCCGAGCGTCGTGCCGGGACTGACGAACGGCGTCAGACAGGATCTCCGTATCGCGAAATCGCAGTGAGCATCGTCGACCAGATGGCGTCTGCGTGAACTTCGGGCGGCGCATCGTCCAGCCAACCTGGGCGCAGTGGGGCGGCCCCCTCGGTAGTGGGCATCGTCGGCAAGTCACCGGGGACGTCAGCGTAGGCGTCGGCGGCCGGCGTAGGCCTCGACGTGGCGGCGAACGAGGAGTCCGAAAGGTTCTCCTGGTGCGATTCGTGCCGCAAGTCGAGCAGTTGCCGACCCTCGCGACCGCGGAGCAGAAACACCAGCAGCGGGTCGTCGTCGAGTATCCACGCGGCCTGGTACAGGACCGCCGAGGCATGTCGGCAAGGCGCGTCCCACTCCTCACACGTGCATGTCGCGTCCGCATCGAACATCGAAGGCAGGAGCGATATGCCGACTGCCGCGAGATCTTCGTGCAGTTCGCGCGGAAGCGTTCCGCTGGACAACTGGGCGATGTGGCCACTCCTCGATCTGAGCGCGGCAGATACCCGCTCCCACTCTGCATCGTCGAGCACATCGACACGAATGCGCACGTGCAGCAGCTCGTCGCTGGAATGCACGTCGGCGGAAAGAAGTCCGGCGGCGAAGGTCAGCGGGCCGACCATTCCGCCGCGGGCATGAGCGCGTCCCTGCTTCAGCGTGTGAGAGTCGAGTGCAGACTGCTCGAGATCGTTCACCCACTGCTGGGCCCACCAGGTCCTACCGCGAGTACGTTTGCCCTTTTGGACCCCGAAGGGGGGAAGTGTCAACGCGGTCGTCGTCACAGAATGCCTCCGAAATGATAGTCGGGGCTCAATGCCACGAATTCGGTGAGTTCTCCGTCGGTCAGTTCGGTGAAGGCGGCGGCACCACGAAGTAGGACCGAGTCCGCGAGCGCTCGTTTGCTGTCGAGCATGCCGGCAATACGTTCCTCGATGGTGCCCGCGGTGATGAAGCGATGGACCACGACCGGCTGGTGCTGGCCGATCCGGTAGGCACGATCGGTTGCTTGGTCTTCGACGGCCGGATTCCACCAGCGATCGAAGTGGACGACGTGATCCGCTCGGGTCAGATTGAGTCCGGTCCCCGCGGCTTTGAGGGACAGAATCAAGACCGGAACGTCGCCATTCTGAAACCGTTCCACCAGTTCTTCCCTGGCAGCTACCGAGGTGCCGCCATGGAGGAATTCGCACTCGATACCGCGGGAGCTCAGGTGCTGCCGCAGAAGTCGCCCCATCGCAGTGAAATGGGTGAAGACCAGCGATCGGCCGTCCTCCGACAGAGTGGTGTCGACCAGGTCGTCGAGGAGGTCGATCTTCTGGGAGCGGCCCCCCAGGGACGTGGGCTGTTGCCCGAGGTACTGCGCTGGGTGGTTGCAGATCTGTTTGAGGCCGGTCAGCAGGGACACGATACCGCCGCGACGCTGTATGCCGTCGCTGCTGTGAATCTGTTCGAGAGCCTCCCGGACGAGCGCTTCGTACAACGCAGCCTGCTCTGGAGTGAGCCTGACATCCACGTCGATTTCGGTTTTCGGCGGAAGCTCCGGGGCTATGCCGGGATCCGACTTCTTTCGGCGTAGACGAACGGTGCGATGAGGCCGGCCAGCTCGCTGGCACGATCCACTCCGTCGCCGCCGCTCGGGTTGTCGTAGCGCCGCTGAAATTGTGCGTATGTGCCGAGGAGACCGGGCGTGACGCCGTCGAGTATCGACCACAGATCGCTGAGTCTGTTCTCCACCGGCGTTCCGGTGAGGGCGACGCGAGCCCGGCCCGTGACAGTGCGCAGAGCTCTCGTGACCGAGGCATTGCGATTCTTCAGATGCTGGGCCTCGTCCGCGACGACGAGTCCCCACCCGGTCGCGGCGAGGGCGCCGGCGTCGAGCCGCATCGTCGCATACGTGGTCAGCACGACCGCGTCGGCGCTGTCCGTGACGTACTCACTCGGCGCTGATCGTCTCGGGCCGTGATGGATGAAGACTCTCGTATCCGGGGCGAAGCGTTCGATCTCGCGGCGCCAGTTGCCCAACAAGGATGCGGGGCAGACGACGAGGGAGGGTCCCGAGGTCTCGACTTCCTGCTGACGGTGGACGTGAAGTGCTATGAGGGTCAACGTCTTACCGAGTCCCATGTCGTCGGCCAGGCAAGCCCCCAGCCCGCGGGAGGTGAGCGCCGCAAGCCATCGGAAGCCGGCAAGTTGGTAGTCCCGCAGTTGTGCGCGCAGCGCGGCCGGCACCGGCACGTCGAGGGCGATCTTGTCGGTGAGTTCTCGGGCCGTGCGGGCGAGTGATCCGTAGGTATCGACACGACACTCTCCCTCGCCGCGGCCGGTTCGGCCTGTCAACGAGGCGCGTAGTGCCTCGACCATCGGCATCGTGCCGGTTCGCCGCTGCAGGGTCTTCCGCACGAGCGCCGAGTCGGCGACGACGTAGCGATTACGCAGTCGCACCACGGCGCGTTCGGAAGCAACCAGCTTCTCCATGTCCTCCCGGGTGAGCACCTCGTCGCCGATCGCCACCCGCCAGTCGAACCGGAAGGCGTGGTCACCACTGAACGCGGTGGGCCCCTCACTCACCGCGGACTCGCCCAGAACCATGCGGGTCGATGTCTGCGTCATCAGCTCCCGCGGCCAGTGGATCTCGATGCCTTCATCGCGCAGACGAGCGCCGGCGTCACCGGCAAGTGATGCGACGTCGTTGTCGTCGAGCCTGATCCGATCCGGCGCCTCGGAACGCAGGAGATCCTCGAGCGGTGTCCACCGAAGCGCGGCACGACGGAGAGCTTCGAGTACCGCAATCCGCGGGTCGACCATGAACGCGGACTCCGCCATGCTCGGATGACGCCAGAGATCCACGGCGTCGCAGACGATTCCGGGCCTGTCCACCCCATGCACCTGGAGAGTGGCGTCGAAATCGCTGTCCACCAGATCGACGGTTCCCATGGCCGGAACAGGATCGATGCGCAGGGACAGAGCCACGGTCGTGGGTGCGTGGGAGGCGGTCCAGGCCCTGAGTCGGGGAACGCCGACAGTGTTCCATCCCAGATACGGTAAGGCGTCGGACTCGGCGGGGGCGCACACCCTGGGAAGCGCATCGAGGACGGACGTCACAAAGCCGCGCACCACCTCCGACGCAGCCGGAAGCAGGACCGCCCTCGCGTCCTCGGACAGTTCACCCGAGGGGATCGCGCGGGCCTCGGGTGGAAGGGCAGCGGCAAGGCTGCTGAGGTGGCGTTGCTCGTCCGTGTCGAGGACGCCGAGTCGCCACACGTCCTGTCCGCTCGCGGTCACGGACGGAAGAATCGAACCCTTCGCGAGATACCCGACGGCGGTCCGACCGCAGGCGGCGAAGAAGGCGACCGACCGGTGGACCTCGGCCTCGGCCGGCAGGGCCAAGAGAATGGGGAGCGCGTCGCGCAGGGACACTCGCCGCGTCGGAAGGCTGGCTACCGCATGCTCGCCGACGGCGAGGCGCGTGTACGAGTCCGAGTTCGGGGGAGGGGCACCCTTTGGTTCGTCGTTCCAGAAGACAAGGTGTGCGTTCCGCGGAACTTCGGCGGGTACGAACGTGGCCGCGTAGCTCGTGAGAGCCGGTTCTACTGTCACAACTTCACCCTTCCCAGCGGCGTGCAGGCGACATCGCCCCTCATACCAGCGCCTCATGCGGTACGTCGTACGTCAACGACGCGGTGATCCCTCGAGTTCCCGAGACGTCATGGGAAGATTCCGGCATGGCTGGAATCGCGACACCACAGGGCGGCGACCCGGCTCGAACCATGGAGTTGCTGTGGGGCGGTGGCAGTGCGCCCGTGTCGCGGCCCCGTCGGGGACATGCGGCGCTGAACCTCGACCGCATCGTCGACGTCGCGATCGGCCTCGCCGACGCGGAGGGACTCGATGCTGTCTCGATGCGCCGCCTCGCAGCTGAGCTCGGAGCCGGGGCGATGTCGCTGTACACGCACGTTCCCGGCAAGGTGGAACTGGTCGATGTGATGACCGACCGGGTGCTGTCCACCCTCCACGCCGCCCCTGACGGCAGCGCCGACCCGGTCGCAGCGTGGCGGAATCGGCTCGCCGCGGCAGCACGCGGCTATTTCGAGCTTCTCCGCGCCCATCCGTGGATGCTGAACGTCGTCACACTCAGCCGGCCGGTGCTGGGACCCGGAGCTATGGCGAAGTACGAGCGCGAGCTGGCTGCGGTCGAAGGGCTCGGACTCTCAGACCTCGAGATGGACTCCGTGGTGACCCTGGTCGACAGTTTCGCGGTAGGCGCCGCGCGGGCCGCCGCCGAAGCGGCAGCACTGGCTGCTCGGGGAGACGCCGACAGCGAATGGTGGCGCAGCGTTGCGCCGCATTTCGAGAAGGTGTTCGACCCCGACCGCTTTCCGCTTGCCGCCCGAGTCGGGGCCTCGGCCGGCGAACACCACAACGCCGCCTTCGCCCCCGACCATGCCTTCGAATTCGGTCTCGCCCGCCTACTCGACGGAATCGGCGCCCTGATCCGAAACGGTGGACGCTCCCTCGAGTAGCGCCGTGGGAACAGCCAGCCGGGTGGGTTCCACGCGACCACGAAGAGTCACGCTGTCGGTGAGGGTCCACTGCCGCCGTTCGTCCTCGCCCGCTTCGTCGGTGGCACGCTGGGACGCCACAAGCCGTCCGGGGACGTTCTTGGCCAACTCGGACAGACGCGCCGCTTCATTGACGGGATCGCCGATCACCGTGTACTCGAATCGTTCGTGCGCGCCGATGTTGCCCGCGACCGCGCGCCCGGTCGCAACTCCGATGCCCGCCTCGCACTCGCGGACCTCGGCGGCGAGCCGTTTGCGCAGAGCACGAGCGGCGGACAGTGCTGCACCCGCATGATCGTCGAGCGCGACCGGTGCACCGAAGATGGCAAGCGCGGCATCACCTTCGAATTTGTTGACGAACCCGCATCGGCGGTCCACCTCGTCGACCACGACATTGAAGAATCGATTGAGTAACTCGACAACCTCCGCGGGGGAGCGGGTGGCGGTCAAGGTGGTCGATCCGATGATGTCGACGAAGAGCACGGATACATCCCGCTCCTCACCGCCCAGCTCCGGCCGGTGGCGAAGCGCATTGCTCGCAACCTCCTGCCCGACGTGTCGCCCGAAGAGATCGCGGATCTTCTCGCGCTCGCGCAGGCCCTCGGCCATGCGGTTGAAGCCGGTCTGCAGCTCGCCCAGTTCGGTGCCGTCGTACACGATCACCTCGGCGTCCAGCTTCCCGTCGGCGACCTCGGCCATCCCCAACTGCACCGAACGGATCGGAGCCTCGGTGGCCCGCACACTGATCACGACGAGCAGCAGGCCGAAACAGAGGATTACACCACCGAGCGCGAGGATCGATACCGCAAGGCTGGTGGGACTGGCGTAGCGAATGAAACTGAACACAGCGATGAGCATCAGTCCGAGCAGTGGCACTCCGGTTCCGAGGACCCAGGCGAGCACGGTTCGACCGGTGATACCCAGGGTCCGGCGGGTCCGCGGTTCCCCTGAACTCAGCGCCCGGGCCGCGACGGGGCGCAGGGCGAATTCGGTGAGTAGATAGCAGAACGCGCAGATGGTTATTCCGGCAAAGGCAACGGTGAATGCCACTTTGGGGATTGTTTGCGGGTTGATGATGCCGTACAGCGCGGTGAAGAACACCCATCCCAGCCCCCACAGGGCCGCCTGGACTCGCGTCAGCCGCCACGGTGCCCGGAACGCAGCTGCACGGTCGCTCTCGGTGGGGTTCCGGTCGACTGTGGACCATCGAAGGTCGGAGACGATCCGCCGAGTGCCCCACGTCACCCCGATCAACACTGCTGTCAGCACGAATACAGGGACCGCGACGAAATTGGCGAGCATGAATTCACCGGACCACACGCTCGGCCCTGGGACGACCACGCTGATGAGCAGACACGCAATCAGTGCCCCGATGAGGTTGGTGACCACCAACGGAGCGGTGAGCAGTAATTGGACGCGGACGCGGCGGCGGCGCGGGCTTTCATCCGGCGATCCGAGCAACCACGACCCCAGCGGGGCGACAGATCTGCGAGGGCGGCGCATAGTCATTCGAGACTAGTCGGCGCGATCCCTTAGGGTGATCGAGTGCGCCTAGTGATTGCCAGATGCCGAGTCGACTACGTAGGCCGCTTGACGGCACATCTTCCCACTGCGCGTCGTCTGTTGCTGATCAAGGCCGACGGATCGGTGAGCATTCATGCCGACGACCGCGCCTACAAGCCGCTCAACTGGATGAGCCCGCCGTGCTGGCTCGTCGAAGGAGCCGCAGACGACGGCGGAGCACTGTGGGTTGTCACCAACAAGGCCGGTGAGGAACTACGCATCACGATCGAGGACATCGAGCACGATTCCAGCCACGAGCTCGGGGTCGATCCCGGGCTCGTCAAGGACGGCGTCGAAGCGCACCTGCAGGAACTGCTTGCCGAACACGTCGAAACCCTCGGCACCGGATACACCCTCGTGCGTCGGGAATACATGACGGCCATCGGCCCGGTCGACCTCCTGTGCCGCAACGCCGATGGCGCGTCCGTCGCCGTCGAGATCAAGCGCAGAGGTGACATCGACGGAGTCGAACAGTTGACGCGGTACCTCGAACTTCTCAACCGGGACCCCTTGCTCGCGCCCGTGAGCGGAGTCTTCGCCGCCCAACAGATCAAGCCTCAAGCGAAAACTCTTGCCACGGACCGCGGGATCCGATGCTTGGTGCTCGACTACGAAGCGCTCCGGGGCACCGAGAGCACCGAGTTCCGGCTTTTCTGAGGCCTAGGCTGGATTCGTGCCCCGTCGCAAACCCCAACCCAGGAACACGCGCCGAGGTGCGTCCAATGCGAACCGCGACGAAGCCGGGTTCGGCGATGCACTGACACGCCGGGAATCGGGCCCCGGCGGGTACAGCGAGGAGGACTACGTCGTGCGCACAATCCCGGGGTCACGCGCCACCAAGACCTACCGGTGCCCGGGCTGCGATCACGACATCCGGCCGGGGGTACCCCATCTCGTGACGTGGCCCGCGGAATACGGCGGGGCCGATGACCGGCGGCACTGGCACACCGGGTGCTGGTCGGGACGCAGCACCCGGGGCCTTACGCGCCGGTGGTCCTAGCTGCCCGTCTTGACCGTCCGCTGATCCGCCGAGTCGGCGTTCGATTCCTCGTCGACCGCCGACAGGACTGCGGTGTCGGCGTCGGCATCCGAGTGATCGTCTGCCTTGTCGTCGGACTCGACCCGAGCTGAGGTGGACTCGTTTCGCGCGGGAGCGTTCTTCTGCGCAGACCGGGAGTCGTTGCTCTCGTTGGAGCGTGCGTTCGACTGCGGGGCGGTCTCGGGGTGGGCGTCCAGTAGTTCGCTCTCTCGGTTGACGGACGCCAGCATGGCGGGAACCGAATCGAGCTGACCGCGAATGCCCAGCAGCTGAGCGAGGATTCGGCCGCGGAGTACGCGAAGCTCCTCGGCAAGTTCCTTGGCGTGGGCGATCTTGCGCTCCGACTGGTCGGTGGCCGCCTGCAGCCTGCGCTCCGCCTCGTGCGTGGCGTCGGCGAGCCGTCGCTGAGCTTCGGCCTTGCTGGTCGCCTCGAGTTCGTTGACCGCGGCAATCGTCTTCTGCCTGCGCTCGGACATGGAGAGGTCGAAATCTTCCTGCACCTGCGCCCGGCGCAGATCGGCCTCGGCCGCGAGGCGGTCACGCTCGGCCTGCGCCGCCTCGACGATGCGCGCCGCCTCGGTGCGGGCTTTGGCCATGGTCTGCGTGTGCTCGGTCTCGAGGGCGCTACGACGGTCCTCGAGTTCGGCGACCAGCGACTCGTACTGGCCACGAAGCTGAGCGGCCTCCTGCTCGGCGATCGAGATCATCTCCGCAGCATCGGCCTCCGCCTTGGCGCGCACCTCCGAGGCTTCGTCGGACGCCAGGCGGAGCATCCGCGAGATGCGGTCGCTCATACCCTCCGCGGTAGTGGGGGGAACGGACAGGCGATCGACGTCCTTGCGGAGCTCGTCGATCTCGTCCCGCGCATCGTCGAGCTGCTTCGCGAGATCGCGTGCCTGCGCCGCCGCCGCGTCCCGGTCGGCCGCCGTCACGCGCAACTCTGCATCGAAACGCTCGAAGTAGTTGCGCACCTCGTCCCGGTCGAAGCCCTTACGCGCCACGGAGAACGGAAGGGGGATCGAACCGCGGTCCTGCTCGTTTACCATGGCCGCCAATCTACCTGGGCAAAGCCATGCTTGTCTCTCGGCCTACCTGGCCTTCACCGCTCCGGCGCAGGCCACCGGGCCTACAGCATCAGTGGCCTGACGACGGCTCCACGAGCTCGATGAGGACTCCGCCGGCATCTTTGGGATGGACGAAGTTGATCCGCGAGTCCGCGGTCCCGCGGCGGGGAGCGTCGTAGAGGAGGCGTACGCCACGATCGCGGAGCTGCGCGGAGAGGGCGTCGATGTCGGTGACGCGGTACGCCAACTGCTGGAGACCGGGACCGCTCCGATCGATGAACTTGGCGATGGTCGAGCTCTCGTTCAGCGGGGCGAGCAGCTGCAGCGCGGTGCTGCCCTCAGGCGCGCCGACGACGCTGAGCATCGCCTCGCGCACGCCCTGCTCCTCGTTCACTTCCTCATGGGTCGACACCATGCCGAGATGCTCCGCGTACCACGCGATGGCCGAATCGAGGTCGGGAACGGCGATACCGACGTGGTCGATGGCGGTCACCAGGTCCGAAGACAGCGGCGACGGGGGCTGAGAGGGGGAGGTCTGTGTCATACCCTCGACGTTAGCGCTACCGTTTCTGTAGTTCTCGTCGGGATGTGACTTCCGTCGTGCTGTGCACGCAGACGTGTTCGCCCGGACGTGATCGGCCGACAGAAATCGAAGGATCCGCGGAGGAAAACGTGACCAGTTCTGTGATTGTTGCCGGGGCCCGTACGCCGATGGGTCGGTTGATGGGTTCGTTGAAGGATTTCTCGGGTTCGGATCTGGGTGGGATCGCGATCAAGGGTGCGCTGGAGAGGGCGGGGGTGGCGCCGGATCAGGTGGAGTACGTGATCATGGGTCAGGTCCTGACGGCGGGGGCGGGGCAGATGCCGGCGCGGCAGGCGGCGGTCGCGGCCGGGATTCCGATGGATGTGCCGGCGTTGACGGTGAACAAGGTGTGTTTGTCGGGGATCGATGCGATCGCGTTGGCGGATCAGTTGATCCGGGCGGGGGAGTTCGAGGTGGTTGTTGCCGGTGGGCAGGAGTCGATGTCGCGGGCGCCGCATCTGCTGGAGAAGTCGCGGGAGGGGTTCAAGTACGGCGATGTGACGATGCGCGATCACATGGCGTTCGACGGGTTGCACGACATTTTCACCGATCAGGCCATGGGAAATCTGACGGAGGCGCGGAACAAGTCCGACAGTGTCCCGGTCAGCCGCGAAGATCAGGACGCGTTCGCGGCGGCGTCGCACCAGAACGCGGCCCGGGCGTGGAAGGACGGGTTGTTCGACGACGAGGTGGTGCCGGTGTCGATCCCGCAGCGCAAGGGCGATCCGGTGGTCTTCGCTGCCGACGAAGGGGTGCGCGCCGACACCACGATCGACACGTTGGCAAAGTTGCGTCCGGCCTTCGCGAAGGACGGGACGGTCACGGCCGGGTCCGCGTCGCAAATTTCCGACGGTGCGGCGGCTGTGGTCGTGATGAGCAAGGCCAAGGCCGAGGAGTTGGGTCTCGAGTGGCTGGCCGAGATCGGCCCGCACGGCGTGGTTGCGGGTATGGACTCGACGTTGCAGTCGCAGCCGGCGCGGGCGATCGCGAAGGCGTGCGCGAAGGAGGGCATCGACCCGAAGGATCTCGACCTCGTCGAGATCAACGAGGCCTTCGCGGCTGTCGGGATCGTCTCGACCCGTGAGCTGGGGCTGGATCCGGCGAAGGTCAACGTCAATGGCGGGGCGATCGCTGTGGGGCATCCGCTGGGCATGTCCGGGGCGCGGATCACCCTGCATCTGGCCCTCGAGCTGCAGCGCCGCGGCGGCGGTGTGGGTGTGGCCGCGCTGTGCGGCGGCGGCGGTCAGGGTGACGCCCTGATCGTCCGCGTCCCCAAGAAGTAGATGGGCGACGGGCCGTGGTGGTGTATCTCACACCACTACGGACCGTCGTAGATAGTCGGGCACAATGGTCGCCATGGCGAACGTCTTCGATCTCAGCACCACGGCCAAGCGCTTCCGATTTGTCGCAATTCTGGAAGCAATCACCTGGCTCGGCCTCCTCATCGGTATGGCTTTCAAGTATCTGCCCGCCGACGGCAACGAGATCGGTGTGAAGATCTTCGGCCCCCTCCACGGGGGTGTATTCGTCCTGTACGTCTTGATCGCGCTGTGGACGGCACGCAAGCTGAGCTGGTCTCTGCTCACCACGTTCTGGGCGCTCGTTGCCAGCATTCCCCCCTTCGGCACGGTCGTGTTCGAGGTCTGGGCCGTTCGCGCCGGTCGCATGGCTGAACTGTCCGACGAGAGCGCAGCGAAGAACACGCCTTCGCTCGTCTGAGGCCGTAGGAGGTCGCGCCTCCCTCGGGTCGTGTGCCCGCTTTCCGGTACGCCCACGAATCGTGACAAACTGGGTGCGTGACTCGACCAGGTTCTCGTCCTCCCGCGCGTTCCTCTGCAGTGGCCGCCGCCATGACCGGCGCAGTCGATCTGTCAGCACTCAAGGAGCGCGCCACCACCCCGCCCCCTGCACCCTCCGGAAACGGAGCCGCGCCGTCGGCCGCCGGTTCCGGACTCGCCCCGGTCGTCGAGGTCACCGAGGCCAACTTCGAAGCCGAGGTGCTCGTCCGGTCCCAGCAGGTCCCGGTCGTTGTCGACCTCTGGGCCACCTGGTGTGAGCCGTGCAAGCAACTCTCGCCGCTGCTCGAGAAGTTGGCTCACGAGGCGGGTGGCACCTGGGTGCTTGCCAAGGTCGACGTCGATGCCAACCCGCGCATCGCCCAGGCATTCGGGGTCCAGTCGGTCCCGACGGTCGTCGCCATCGCGGCGGGGCAGCCCCTGGCGGACTTCCAGGGTGTGCAGCCCGAACCGCAACTGCGTCAGTGGCTGGCCGCCATTGCGCAGGCAGTCGCCGGAAAGCTCAGCGGCCCTCCGTCGGATGGCGCAGACGCCGACCAGCCGGAACCGGAGGACCCCCGCTTCGTTGCTGCCGAGGCAGCCCTCGACGAAGGCGATTTGGCCGGCGCAGAAGCCGCATTCCAGCGCATCCTCGACGAGGAACCCGCCAACGCCGAAGCGCAGGGTGCGCTGCGGCAGGTTCGTTTCCTCGCCCGCGTGCAATCGGTGGATCCCTCTGCCGTCGCGGCGGCGGATGCGGCGCCCGACGATATCGATGCTCAGCTGCAGGCCGCCGACGTGGAGCTCTACTCGCAGGCGCCGGAAGCTGCTTTCGCCCGGTTGATCGGTGTGATTGCCCGGAGCGCCGGCGACGACAAGACGAGGGTCCGTACCCGCCTGGTCGAGCTGTTCGAATTGTTCGACCCTGCCGAACCGGTGGTCATGGCGGCACGCAGGAAACTCGCGGCCGCGCTGTACTGACCGGTGCTCTGGGCCGGTCAGCGGTAGCGTCCCTCGCAAGCCTGCTCGCCGCCCAGCACCCCGGTGCGGAAGGCGTCGACCCGGGAGAACCCACTCGGGACGGTCTCGCCGTTGACATCGCTGGCGGCGAGTCCGTCGGTGAGCAGCCCCGACACTGCCTCGTCGAGGTCGCCGGGGGAAAGCCACACACTGCCCTCCTCCAGGGTGGCCGGATTTTCCGGACTCAGCGCCGTGGTGATGACGCCGGACAAACAGGCGGCGCGCAGAGCTGTCTGCGGTGAATGCAGGTCGTCTCCACGGTCCTTCTGCAGGGCCAGGGTGTACCGCGACGCCAGCAGAACGTATGCGTTGTAGTCGCCGGTCAGATCGGTCTGGAACAGCTCACGCCGGCCCAGCCGGCCCGGTGTGCCACGCTCGGCAAGGGCATCGACACTGACGCCGATGGTGTTGCTCGCCGGACAGAACGACACCGGCTCGGTGACCTCGGCGTCTCTGCAACCGAGGTCCGCGCCGTCGAAGTTCAGCTCCGGCGGATCGCTGAGGTCGAAGATCTGCTGGAACGACGTGAAGAACGCCTCCAGCGACTCCTCGGTGACGGGTAGTTCACCGTCGTCGGATTCATCGGCGAAGAACTGAGGGAGGTCGGCACGGCGAGAATCGATCTCCTTCTCGTCGATGCGCGTACAGGGTGCGGGGCCGTCGGTGAATCCGATCTGCGTGGCGGTGACCCGCTCGAACGCCGAACCGTGAACATTGCCGGGGTCGCTGGGATCGGTATCGCCGATCGCGACCGCCGACGCCAGCACCTTGTTCAACCCGTCGGAGGTGTTCAACGTGAAGTGGGGTGACTTGTCTTCCGCGATGTGCCGCATGAATGCCCCGCCGAAGCAGTCGGCCTGCTGCTCGCGCACGATGCCCCCGCCCACCTCGACCTCGGCGATTCCCGCCTTGGTCTGAACGGCATGCCCGTACTCGTGGGCGAGGACGAATACCGCGGCCACCACACCGAACTTCTCCACGACCTCGGGTAGGAGGAGCGCGCGGTCCCAGCCGATGGTGTGGTCGGTGCTGCAATACCCGGCATTGAGCAATTCTTCGGTGCTGTCCCCGCAGAACCGCGGACCGTCCGATTCCCGGGGGTCCCAAGAAATCAGTTCTTCGACTGGTTCGAAGTCGCGATGGAACAGAGCGGGGAACTGGGTGCGCCAGTAGGACTCGATGTCGCTGACAGCATTGGCGACCATCGTGTCGATCTCGCTGCCGTCGGTACCGGTGACGGGAAGGTCGGCGTCCGGCACCCCCTTCCGGGCGCCACTCGGCCCGGACGTGGCGTCCAGACCGGCGACCTTGAAAGGATCGTCGTAGATGGAGGCGGCGTCACCGTCGATCGATCGCGCGCAGCCGCACAGTACGACCAGGGCGAGCACACCCATACCCACGACCCACTGCCGACGTCTGGTCAACAACGCCGTGCTCTCATCAACGCTCCAGACTCATCCAGATCGCGCCGTTGGCCGGCAATGCCACCTCGGCAGAGGCGGGCCGCCCGTGCCATGGCTGCGAAGTTGCCGTCACTGCCCCGAGATTTCCCCAACCCGACCCCCCATAGATTTCGGCGTCGGTATTGAGAATCTCACGCCATGTGCCCAGTTCGGGCAAGCCCACTCTATAACTGCCGTGTGGCGTACCCGAGAAATTGAACAGACACGCCACGATCGAACCGTCGGTGCCGTAGCGGAGGAAGCTCAGAACGTTGTTCGCGGTGTCATTGGCATCAATCCACGAATAGCCGCCCGGGGACGTATCGAGCGTCCACAGCGCCGGATGCGCCCTGTAAGTGGCATTGAGATCGCTGATCAGTTTCAGGAGACCGCCGTGCAAGCGTCCGGTGTGGGGATCGTCGATCTCGTGCCAGTCGAGGCTGCGCTCTTCCGACCACTCCCGCGTCTGGCCGAACTCCTGCCCCATGAACAGCAGTTGCTTGCCGGGGTGCGCCCACATGTACGCCAGCAGAGACCGGACACCCGCAGCTTTCGCATAGTCGTCACCTGGCATCCGAGTCCACAACGTGCCCTTGCCGTGCACAACCTCGTCGTGGCTGATGGGCAACAGATAATTCTCACTCCACGCATAGACGAGCGAGAAGGTGATCTCGTGGTGGTGATAGCTCCGATGGACGGGATCGTGACCGAGATACCCGAGGGTGTCGTGCATCCAGCCCATGTTCCATTTCATGTTGAATCCGAGACCGCCGATGTTCGTCGGGCGGGTGACACCGGGCCACGCCGTCGACTCCTCGGCAATCGTGACGACCCCAGAATGGTGCTTGTGGACCGTCGCGTTCATTTCCTGAAGGAAGTCGACTGCTTCGAGATTCTCCCGGCCACCGTGGATGTTGGGCGTCCAGCCACCTTCCGGTCGCGAGTAGTCGAGGTAGAGCATCGACGCCACCGCATCGACGCGGAGCCCGTCCACGTGGAACTCGTCGAGCCAGAACAGGGCATTGGCAACGAGGAAATTACGGACCTCGCGTCTGCCGAAGTCGAAGACGTAGGTTCCCCAGTCGAGCTGCTCACCGCGCCGGGGATCGCCGTGCTCGTACAGCGGGGTGCCGTCGAAACGGGCGAGCGCCCACTCGTCCTTCGGGAAATGGGCAGGTACCCAGTCGACGATTACGCCGATCCCCGACTTGTGGAGGCGGTCGACGAACCACCGGAAATCGTCGGGGGAGCCGAAACGCGACGTGGGCGCGTAGTACGACGTCACCTGGTAACCCCAGGATCCACCGAACGGGTGCTCGGCGACCGGCAGCAACTCCACGTGGGTGAAACCGCACTCGGTGACATAGGTGGCCAATTCCTCGGCCATGTCGCGGTAGCTCAACCCGGGACGCCACGAGCCGAGATGCACTTCGTACACACTCATCGGCGATTGTGTCGGGTCGGTGCTCGCCCGCTGCTCGAGCCACTCGGCGTCATCCCATTCGTGCGTACTGATCGCCACGCGGGACGCTGTCGCCGGCGGCACCTCGGTGGCGAACGCCATGGGGTCCGCCTTGTCCCGCACGCTTCCGTCACGGCCGTGGACGCGGAACTTGTACAGCTCGCCGACCTCGATACCGGGAATGAACAGCTCCCAGACACCGGTGGAGCCGAGCACCCGCATGGGAAAGGTCTCGCCGCCCCAGCCGTCGAAGCTGCCGATCACGCTGACCCCACGGGCAGCGGGTGCCCAGACGGCAAACGACGTGCCGGTCACCGTTCCGTCCGGGGTGTCGTACGAGCGTCGGTGCGCCCCCAGAACTTCCCACAGGCGCTCGTGCCTGCCCTCCCCGAAGAGGTGCAGATCGAGCTCACCGAGGGTCGGCAGGAAGCGGTAGCCGTCCGCCGCGAGGTCGGTGTGGCCGCCCGGCCACGTCGTCGACACCCGGTAATCGATCAGGTCACGGTAGGGAACCAGCGCTCCCCACATACCGTGCGCGATGTGCTCGAGTGGGAAGCTCTTTCCGCCGATCACCGCTTCGACGGACTCCGCCCGCGGGCGCAGAACACGGATGACCGTGCCGTCGGGGTGGGGGTGTGCCCCGAGGACAGAATGCGGGTTGTGGTGAATGCACCGCGCCAGCAGATCCAGATCGGCGTCGTCGGGTGCGATTGCAGTGGGCGGTTGGACGGCCACTATGTACCTCCGCGGTATGCCAGCTTCGTCCTGGCCGGATAGGGAATGGACGGCAGAGCCAGAATATGGGCCACCGAACGCCAGGGCTCGAGACGTACGAAGTTCGCCTGCCCCCAGTGGTATTGCTCCCCGGTGACCTCGTCGAGCACGGGTAGGTGGTCGTGCCAGTCACGTCCGAGTGCCGGCATGTCGAGCCACACCGTTCCCTGCTCGGCGCCGAACGGATTGAGGTTGATCACCGTCAGCACGGCGTCACCCGTGGTCGCGTCGAACTTCGAATATGCGATGAGTGCATCGTTGTCGACGTGATGGAAGTGCAGGTTTCGTAGCTGCTGCAACGCCGGGTGCTGACGGCGGATGCGGTTGAGCGCGGTGAGCCATGGTTCGAGGGACTCACCGCGGGCGGCGGCACCTTCGAAATCCCGGGGGCGCAGCTGGTACTTCTCCGAGTCGAGATACTCCTCACTCCCCGGACGCACCGGAAGGTGCTCGTACAGTTCGTAACCCGAGTAGACGCCCCACGTCGGTGACAGAGTCGCGGCCAGTGCGGCGCGCAACGCGAACATGCCGGGACCACCGGTTTGCAGGCTCTCGTGCAGGATGTCCGGGGTGTTGACGAAGAGGTTGGGCCGCGCCTCGTCGGCCTTCGCTGCGATCTCCTTGCCGAATTCGGTCAACTCCCATTTGGCCGTTCGCCACGTGAAATACGTGTACGACTGCGTGAACCCGCGCCGGGCCAGTCCGTACAGTCGCGCCGGCCGGGTGAATGCCTCGGACAGGAACAACACGTCCGGATCGGTCTTCTTGACCTCCGCGATCAGCCACTCCCAGAAGTCCGGTGGCTTGGTATGCGGATTGTCGACCCGGAAGATCTTCACCCCCGCGGCGATCCAGTGCCGCACCACACGCAGGACCTCCGCGTAGATGCCGTCCTTGTCGTTGTCGAAGTTGACCGGATAGATGTCCTGGTATTTCTTCGGCGGGTTCTCCGCGTAGGCGATGGTGCCGTCCGGAAGGACCGTGAACCATTCCGGATGGTCCCGCGCCCACGGATGGTCGGGCGCGCACTGCAGCGCGAGGTCGATGGCGACTTCGAGGTCGAGTGCGCGCGCCGCAGCGACGAACGCCTCGAAATCCTGCATCGTTCCGAGCTCCGGATGTATCGCGTCGTGACCGCCTTCGGCCGATCCGATCGCCCACGGCGAGCCCGGGTCGTCCGGCCCGGGAGTCAGCGTGTTGTTGGGTCCCTTGCGGTTGATCACGCCGATCGGGTGGATGGGCGGCAGGTACACGACGTCGAAGCCCATGGCCGCGATCCGGGGCAGCGCGGCGGCCGAGGTGGCGAAGGTGCCGTGCCGGGGCTTCCCGTTCTCGTCCCAGCCTCCCGTCGACCGGGGGAAGAATTCGTACCACGACCCGAAGAGCGCCCGTGTGCGGTCGACGAGGACACTGTGCGCTTCACTTCTGGTCACCAGATCACGTAAGGGATGCGCCCGCAAAAGTTCGGCGACGTCCGAACCGAATGCCGGGGCGACCCGCTCGCCGAGCGGATGCTCGGACCGCAACGATGCGGCGACACCGATCAGCCGCGAACGGTCGTTCCGCGGGACACCCTTGGCGGCACGCTCGAACAGCCGGGCGCCGTTCTCCAGATCGTTGGCCAGCTCGGACGGCCCCTGCCCGACCGAGAGCTTGGCCTCCACGGCATGCTTCCAGGTGGTGATCGGGTCGCTCCACGCCTCGATACGGAAGGTCCACATTCCTTCACTGGTGGGCGTGAAGGAACCGTCGACGGTGTCAGGCGCAGGTCCAGGGTTCATGGGAATGCGAAAGGTCGCCGATCCGCCGGATGATGCAGTACGGGGTCCTCGCACCGCGAGAGTGGCGGCCACGGCATCGTGCCCCTCCCGCCACACCTTCGCCCGCACGGGAAATACCTCACCGACAACAGCCTTGGCAGGGTAACGCCCGCCCGAGATGTCGGGCATCACGTCGTCGATGCCGAGTCGACCTGTCACACTGGGCTCCGTTCCATAGTCGGAAGTTGCCGACGACGCTTCGTTCCGCCGCCGGTTTCAACCGTAATGGAGCAGACCGGTCCCTGTCCCAGTTGGCGACAGCGCCCCGCGGGAGGGGCTTGGAGACTGGGCCGCGCGCCGCGGCAGGTCGGCCGAACTCGCTCGCATCCCGCGACACGACACCACCCGGCCGGAAGTGCATTATTGTTCGCGAAGTGAAAGCCTTGCGTCGGTTCACTGTCCGAGCCCACCTTCCCGAGCGTCTCGCCGCGCTCGGCCCGCTGTCGACGAATCTCCGCTGGTCGTGGCATACGGCCACGCAAGAGCTCTTTTCGCTGCTGGACGAGGACCTGTGGCGGCGCGTGCAGTACGACCCCATCCGGATGCTCGGTGAAGTCGAGCCGGCTCGCTTGGACGAGCTGGCCGAGGACGTCCCCTTCCTCGCCCGCCTCGACGCCGCCGCCGCCGATCTCGACCAGTACCTGTCCCGGCCGCGCTGGTACCAGAATCAGCAGGCGAAAGGCGTTTCGCTCGGTGGTGGGATCGCCTACTTCTCAATGGAGTTCGGTGTCAGCGAAGTGCTGCCCAATTACTCCGGCGGGCTGGGCATTCTTGCCGGTGATCACCTGAAGGCGGCGTCCGATCTGGGTCTTCCGCTGATCGGTGTGGGCCTGCTGTACCGATCGGGGTACTTCCGGCAGTCGCTGACCGCGGACGGCTGGCAGTCCGAGCACTACCCGGCCTACGACCCGCAGGGATTGCCGCTGCGTTTGCTGACGGAGTCGGGTCCGGACGCCGGAACTGCCTCTCCCATCCTCGTTCACGTTGCGGTGCCCGGTGGCCGAGTGTTGCGCGCCCGGGTATGGATCGCTCAGGTGGGCCGGGTACCGCTGCTGCTGCTCGACTCCGACATCGCCGAGAACGACGCCGAGATGCGTGGGGTCACGGACAGGCTGTACGGCGGCGACCAGGATCACCGGATCAAGCAGGAAATCCTGGCCGGTATCGGAGGGGTCCGCGCGGTGCGGGCATACACTCAGGCGTACGGTCTGCCCGATCCCTTGGTCTTCCACATGAACGAAGGACACGCCGGGTTCCTCGGACTCGAGCGAATCCGCGAGTTGGTGACCGGTGCGGGACTTGCTTTCGACGAAGCACTGGCCACCGTGCGCGCGGGCACCGTCTTCACGACGCATACGCCTGTTCCGGCCGGAATCGACAGATTCCCCGCGGACCTGGTCCGGCACTACTTCGGCGGGGACAACGCCGAGAACGAATCTGCGCTGCTCCCCGGGCTGACGATGGATCGCATCATTGGCCTCGGCAGCGAGCCGGATCCGTCGGTATTCAACATGGCGCACATGGGTCTGCGCCTCGGCCAGCGTGCCAACGGAGTGTCGAAACTGCACGGAATCGTCAGTCGCGCCATGTTCCGGCCACTGTGGCCGAACTTCGACGCCGACGAGGTCCCGATCGGTTCGGTGACCAACGGTGTCCACGCCCCCACCTGGGCGGCACCGGAATGGGTCGATCTCGCCACCCGCATCCTCGGACCCGAGCTGGTGGAGGAGGCCAAGGGGTGGGAACGATTGCAAGAACTGTCCGCCGACGAGCTGTGGTCCACGCGCAACAGCCTCCGCACCAAACTGGTCGAGGAGGTACGACGACGCGTGCGGGCGTCCTGGATCGAGCGCGGCGCAACCTCCGCAGAATTGGGATGGACCGACCAAGTCTTCGATCCGGGTGTCCTCACCGTCGGCTTCGCCCGCCGGGTCCCCACGTACAAGCGGCTCACCCTGATGCTGCGCGATCCCGACCGGCTGCGCGCACTGCTCCTCGACGAGAAGCGGCCGGTCCAGCTGGTGGTCGCGGGGAAGAGTCACCCGGCTGACGACGGGGGCAAGGCTCTCATCCAGCAGATCGTGCGGTTCGCCGACGCAGCGGACGTGCGGCATCGGATCGTGTTCCTGCCCGACTACGACATGTCGATGGCCCGGTATCTGTATTGGGGTTGCGACGTGTGGCTCAACAATCCGCTGCGCCCACTGGAGGCCTGCGGGACGTCGGGGATGAAATCTGCGTTGAACGGTGGACTGAACCTGTCGATCCGGGACGGGTGGTGGGACGAGATGTTCGACGGCGAGAACGGCTGGGCCATCCCGACCGCGGACGGGGTCGTCGACGAGGCGCGCCGGGACGACCTGGAAGCCAGCGCACTGTACGAACTGCTCGAGCGGGCAGTGCTGCCGAGGTTCTACGACCGCGGTCCGGACGGTTTGCCCGTGCACTGGGTAGAGATGGTCCGGCACACCCTGCAGAACTTGGGCCCCAAGGTGCTGGCCTCGCGAATGGTGCGTGACTACGCCGTCCAGTACTACGCGCCTGCAGCGGATTCGGCGCGTACGGTGGCGGCCGACGGTTACGCGGGCGCCCGCGAGCTGGCCGAGTTCCGGCATCGCGTCGAGGCCGCCTGGCCGTCGGTTGCGGTGTTGCAGGTGGACGGCGAGGGACTTCCCGACACCCCGGAGATCGGCGCCAACCTGGTGCTGCGCGCCCATATCCGACTCGGTGCGTTGTCCGTCGAGGATGTCACCGTGCAGGCCGTCATCGGAAAGACGGATCTGGACGAGGAGCTCAGCGACATCGTCACCGTTCCGATGACGCACGACGGGTCCGACGGTGCCACGGAATTGTTCGTCGCAGACACCCCCCTTCCGCTGTCGGGGTCCGTCGGCTACACGGTGCGAGTGCTCCCGAAGCACAGGCTGCTCGTCGACCCCTCAGAGCTAGGCCTGGTGGCGGTTCCGAGTATGTAGCTGGCGGCGGCCGACGTCCCGGTGGCGGAAACCGGCGGCGCCGGCGAGAACCAGGACAGTCGCGGACACGAGAAGCACGAACGGCGGGAGCAAGGACGCGGCCGGCAGGTTCGGAGTGTGGTGGAACGGAGACAGCACCCCGAACCTCTCCGGAAGCACATGGGTGAACAGTGCGGCGACCAGAACGTAACCGAGGTACGACCACAACAGAGGCAACGCCCGCGGGACGAGCCCGTACACGGCTGCGCCCAGGCCGACCATCAGGAACAGTGCGGGTAGGACGTTCAGAGCAGCCCCGATTGGAGCGGCCGAGGTGAGGCTCGATCCGATGCCCGCGGCCAGAGTGATCGTGGCGGCCGCACCGGCGATGATCAGCACATGGCTCGCGAACCACCTCGTGCGCGACCCCGCTGCGGCCACGGCCTCGTCGGTCCTGCCGGATGATTCCTGCACGGATATCGATGTGAACGCAGCCACGGCGTACGCCGCGGCCAGTCCCGCCAGAATTACCAGGTGATGAGCCGATACCTCGTCGACGGTCGTGCGTGCGGGCAGCACCTTCCCGTGTTGACCGAGGATTCCCAGGGGGAGCGACAGCGCGAATACTCCCAGACCCCACACGAGGGCCTGAGCTTGCAGACCTCGTGCTGCCAGAGCCGTAATTGCCGCGCGGGACGGGGCTGCTCGAGCGTGACCGCGCCGGGGTGGGAACAGTCCGGAACCGACGTCACGCTGGTCGACGGCGGCGTACGCGCCCGCCGCGAAGACCACTGAGGCGGCGAGTCCGATCAGCAGTGGCCACCATCGGTCGTCGACGTAGGCACGGGTTGCTTGTGACCATCCGAGCGGCGACACCCAGGTGAGAAGGCTGCCACTGTGCTCGTGCCGGACATCGCCCACTGCGCGGAGCGCAACGGCGACGCCGATCGCGGCGATGCCGGCACCGCTCGCCGTGCGGGCATGCTCGGTGAACTGGGATGCGAGCGCGGAGAACGCCGTGAACACGAGACCCACCACCAGGACCCCGGCCGACATGGTGAGTGACCCGACCGGCGGAAGCCCCACCGCCAGAAGTCCGATCACGAGAAGCAGACCGACGAAGACGTTGGCGAGCGCAGCGGAAATCAGACCGGCCGTGATACTTGCATAGCGTCCGACGACACCGGTATGCACCAACTCGAGGCGTCCGCACTCCTCTTCGCCGCGTAGATGTCGGGTCACGAGCAGCACGGACATGACGGCTGCCGCCACCATCGCCATCCCGGCGACCTCGTTGGCCACCATCGCGCCGAGCGTGTAGTGGTCCAGTCCGTATCCGGGACCGGCGAGGGCTGTCGCGGCGGGGGAGGAGAATAGCGCGGCCCGGGCCTGCCGGGCAACGGCGGTCGGGTAGGTCGTCGAGCAACTCCACGCAACGAGGACGGTGAGCCCGACGATGGCGACCGTCCACACGGGAAGTCGAACCCGGTCGGTTCGGACCGCCAGTTCGGCGAGAACCCCGGTGCCGCTCAGCCGGCTCACCGGGACTGTCCGCCGGCCAGTACCTTGGCCTCCTCGCGGTTCTCGCGACGGAACACGTCCTCGAGTGTCGGCGGGTTCGCGACGATCGAGACGATCCCCAACCCGGTCAGGGTGGTGAGAACCGGATCGAGTTGTTCCGGGTCGACGTCGAAGGTGACCGTGTGGGGGTCGTCGCCGCCGCGCAGATTGTGGACTCCCGGCACATGGCCGATGGGGTGCGGTCGAATTCGAGTGGTGGCGGTGACGGTGGTTCGGTGACACCGGCGCAGATCCGACAGCTTCCCCGCCTGCACGGTGCGGCCGGCGCGAACAATGGTGACGGCGCTACACAGAGTGTCGATCTCGGCGAGGCTGTGGCCCGACAACAACACCGTGCCTCCGCAGGCCGCGAACTCGGCGACGCACTCTCGAAAGACCGCTGCGAGCATCGGATCCAGCGCGGACGTCGGTTCGTCGAGGACGAGCAGTTCGGCCTCGGCGGCGAGCGCCGCCACGAGTGCGATCTTCTGGCGATCACCTTTCGAATAGGTGCGGCTCTTGCGCGTCGGGTCGAGACCGAAACGTTCGATCAGCGATCGACATCGGGTCGGGTCGAGGCCGCCGCGGAGCCGGCCGAGGACGTCGATCGCTTGCCCGCCCGTGAGGCCGGGCCAGAGCGTCACCTCGCCCGGCACGTACGCGACGCGCCTGTGTAAGGAGACCGAGTTCCGCCACGGATCCCGACCGAGCACCCTGGCCGTGCCACCGCCGGGGCGGAGCAATCCGAGCAGTATCCGGATCGTGGTGGTCTTGCCGGAACCGCCGGGTCCCAGCAGACCGTGCACCTCGCCGGGCTGCACTGTCAGATCGAGGCCGTCGAGGGCGAGGACGTCACCGAATTTTTTGGTCAGTGCTCGGACGGAGATCGCTGAGGCCATCGGACGAGCATAGGTGTGGACGGTCCCGGCGTCTGCGCGAGTCCGGTCTGCCGATCAACTACGCGAGTCCCGAATTCTGCCCAGGGCCTTGCGCACGACCTCGGGGTCGGACGTCTCCCAGAACGGCGGCAGCGACGCGCGGAGATACCCGGAGTATCGTGCAGTCGCGAGACGTGGATCCAGCACGGCGACAACACCTTTGTCGTCGACGCTGCGCAGCAAGCGGCCCACTCCCTGGGCGAGGAGCAGTGCGGCGTGGTTGGCCGCCACCGAGAGAAATCCGTTTCCTCCACGAGACTCCACAGCCTTCTGCCGAGCCACCAGTAGGGGGTCGTCGGGGCGCGGGAAGGGAATGCGGTCGAGGATGACGAGACTGAGGGACGGGCCCGGCACGTCGACGCCCTGCCACAGTGACAGCGTGCCGAACAGGGATGTCGGTTCGTCGCCGGCGAAGGCTCGGACCAGGGCTCCGGTGGAGTCGTCACCTTGGCAGAGGACGGGAGTGTCGAGACGCTCACGCATGGCCTCGGCGGCCGCCTTGGCCGCGCGCATCGAGGAGAACAGGCCGAGTGTGCGTCCGCCGGCAGCGGCGACCAGTTCGGCGATCTCGTCGAGGTAGGAGGGAACCAGACCGTCGCGACCCGGCGGCGGAAGGTGCTTGGCGATGTAGAGAATTCCGGCGCGTGCGTGATCGAACGGCGAGCCGACGTCCAGCGCATTCCATTTCAGAGTGCCCGCGTCCGACGGTGCCTCGGTGCCGGTGGCCAATGCCGGATCGATGACGACGGACGATTCGGCCGGAAGTCCCCAGTTGACCGCCAGACCGTCGAAGGAGCCGCCGACCGTGAGAGTGGCGGACGTGAGGACCACCGTCGACTCGGCGAACAGCCGCGACCGTAGGAGGCCGCCCACAGACAACGGAGCCATCCGCACGACCCGCCGGACCGAACCCCGATTGTCGTCCGCGGCCAGCCAGACGACGTCCCGTCGCTGGGCGGGATCCGGCTCGTCGAACGCGCTGAGCACCCGGACGGCGCTGTCGTGCACTTCCTCCACCGCTGCCAGGGCGGTGTTACGTGCGGCGGCGGCCTCGGGATCGCTCAGCGCCATGCCCGGACGTGACGGACCGATGGCTGTGCGCAGTGACCAGGCGGCGTCACGGACAGCAGCGAGCGCAGGTGCCGCACCCGGTGGCAGCGCCTCCCACCGCTCCGGTCGTAGTTCCTCGAGAAGCGCCGCCCATCCCTCGCCTGCTGCTTCGAGGCGATCCGCGTCCTGCTCCTCGACCAGTTTGGTGCACCGGCGGGCTGCGGCGCTGATCGTCGATGCGGCGAGTTCGGCGGTGGCGACATTCGTGACGCGATCCACCAACTCGTGGGCCTCGTCGATGACCACGACGTCGTGCTCGGGGAGGATCGCAATTCCCGTGATGGCGTCGATGGCCAGCAGCGCGTGATTGGTGACGACGACGTCTACCTGGGACGCCTCCGAGCGGGCACGCTCGGCGAAGCAGTCCTCACCGACCGGGCACCGGGACTTGCCGAGGCATTCGCGCGCGGTGACGCTGACCTGCCGCCACGCTTTGTCGCTGACGCCGGGGGCCAGATCGTCGCGGTCACCGGTGTCGGTTTCCGAGGACCACTCGGTGAGCCGCTGCACCTCCCGGCCGAGGCGTGAGACCGCGAAGGGGTCGAACAGCTCGTCCGTCGGCGGTTCGTCGGCGGCTCCCGTGTGGATCTTGTTCATGCACAGATAGTTGTTGCGCCCCTTGAGGATCGCGAAGTGCGGCCGCCTGCCGAGAGAGTCCTCGAGGGCGTCGGCGAGACGCGGCATGTCGCGATCGATCAGCTGGCGTTGCAGTGCGATGGTGGCCGTCGAGACAACCACCGTCTTCCCACTCTGCACCGCATACCGCACGCTCGGCACCAGGTAGGCCAGCGACTTGCCGGTGCCGGTTCCGGCTTGCACGGCCAGATGCTCCCCGGTGTCGATCGAATGCGCGACGGCCGACGCCATCGTGAGCTGGTTCGATCGTTCTGCACCACCCAGCGATCGCACCGCCATGCGCAACAGCTCGGGGACGTTGGGAAGGTTTTCGGGCACCCGAGCAGGTTACTCGGGACCTACGTCAGAAATCGCTCCGCCATCGCGAGAGGCGTCTCGGTCACGGCCCTGCAGGTGCACGCCTGCGGCGCGCATCTCGGTCAGCGCCAACTCGACGGTCGTCGGAGAGACACCCGCAGTGAGGGGCAGTAGTACCCGGGTGGTGAACCCGGCCTTCGCTGCGTCCAGTGCCGTGGCTCGCACGCAGTGATCGGTGGCGATACCGACGATGTCGACGTCGGTGATCCCGGCGTCGTGCAACCACTTCTCGAGTCCCCAGCCCTCGGGATTGCTGCCCTCGAAGCCGGAGTAGGCCGCGGAGAACTCTCCCTTGGAGAAAACCGTGGCGATACGGCTCGTGTCCAGGTCGGGATGAAATTCCACTCCCGGCGTACCCACTTTGCAGTGCACGGGCCAGGTGTCCACGAAGTCCGGTTCGTCGGCGAAGTGGGGACCCGGATCGATGTGGTGATCGATGGTCGCGGCGACAGCGTCGTAGACGGCAGTGTCGAGGAAGCGGCTGATCGCGGCTGCGACCGCGGAACCGCCCTGGACGGCAAGGGCCCCGCCCTCACAGAAGTCGTTCTGCACGTCGACGACGAGTAGCGCACGGCGCGCTCGGATGTTCTCGGTGTCGCTCACAACGTCCTTCCCTGGATGGCGCGGCTGTCGGTGTCGGCGAACCGGGTGGGGACAGCCGGATCGCCGTGGGACAACTTCAACCCCTCCCACGGCAGACTTACCAGGCCTGCCGCAAGTAGCGATCGACTCTCTTCCAGGGTATCGGCGTCCGCGACGGCCTCGCCACCGCGCACCAGCGGAACGAGCAGGTCGCGGGCCTCGAGCCCGTTCTGTTCGGGTCGGGGCGCGCGCGCCGGATAGATCACTTCCTCCACGACGGTCCCGGTATCGCGGGCGAAGCGGACCGCCCGCTTCGCGCCACCCCGGGACGTTTTCAGACTGCTTCGCTTCTCGACGGGAATGCCGTTCACCTCGACGAGCTTGTAGACCATTCCGGCGGTGGGGGCACCGGAGCCCACGACGACCGCGGTCCCCACCCCGTACACGTCGACCGGTTCGGCGCGCAACGCCGCGATGGCGTACTCGTCGAGGTCTCCGGAAACGACGATCTTGGTCTTCGTGGCGCCGAGGTCGTCGAGTTGTCGGCGAACCTGACGGGCCAGGACACCGAGGTCGCCGGAGTCGATCCGGACGCCGCCCAATTCGGTTCCCGCGACCTCGACGGCGGTCTTCACGCCACTCGTGATGTCGTAGGTGTCGACGAGCAGGGTGGTTCCCACACCCAGCGCCGCCACCTGACCGCGGAAGGCGGCGGCCTCGTCGGGTCCGTCCGCGGTGGTGTGCAGCAGGGTGAACGCGTGTGCGCTGGTACCCGCGCCGGGTACACCGTGCCTGCGTACAGCCTCGAGATTGGACGTGGCGGTGAAGCCCGCGAGGTATGCGGCGCGTGCCGCCGCGACGGCAGACTCCTCGTGTGTGCGCCGCGAGCCCATCTCGATCATGGGGCGACCGTCTGCAGCGCTGACCATCCGCGCGGCAGCCGAAGCTATCGCGCTGTCGTGGTTGAGGATCGACAGGATCAGCGTTTCGAGCACTACGCACTCGGCGAACGTTCCGCTCACCGAGAGGATCGGCGAGCCGGGGAAATAGAGCTCGCCCTCGCGGTAACCGTCGATGTCCCCGGTGAAGCGGTACGTGCGCAGCCACGCCACGGTCGCGTCGTCGAGGAAACGTGAGACCACATCGATCTCGGCGTCCCCGAAACGAAAGGTCGCCAAGGCGGAGAGCAGTCGCGAGGTACCGGCGACCACCCCGTACCGACGACCGTCGGGCAGGCGCCGGGCGAAGACCTCGAAACTGCACCGGCGATGCGCCGAACCATCGGCGAGGGCCGCCGACAGCATCGTCAACTCGTACTGATCGGTGAACAATGCGCTGCTGTCTCGGGACACCCGGCCACTCTAAGCCGCGGTGTCGCGGGATGTGAGCTCGTCGTACCCTGGTGTCATGGCTTCTCGCTCGACGACAGCACCATTCGTGGATGCCGTGCCGGCATCGCCGCAGGTCACTCCTGCAGAATCGGAAGCCGTCGAGGTCGAGGACGTCAGCGATCGCCCCTGGGTGACCGTGGTGTGGGACGACCCCGTGAATCTCATGCACTACGTCACCTACATATTCCAGAAGCTGTTCGGATACAGCAAGGCCAAGGCGACGGAACTGATGATGCAGGTGCACTCCGAAGGCAAGGCCGTCGTGTCGAGCGGTTCCCGGGACAAGGTCGAGAACGACGTACGCAAGCTGCATGCGGCGGGCCTCTGGGCCACCATGCAGCGGGACAGCAGCTAAGTATCCAGTCGACAGTGATCTATTCGTTCGACAGGGATCTATTCGTTCGACAGTGAGGAAATCGGTACCCGACGTGCGGATGTGGACCAGGAAGAACTCGCTCGGCGGCGTGAAGTTGCGGTCGGAGATGGATGCCCACGAGGCGACGGTGTTGCGGTCGCTGGTCGCCTCCGTCCTCGGCCTCCTCGACGAACGCGCCCGTTCTGCTCCCGAGGACGAACTCGCCGCCCTCACCGGGATGCGCACCGGCCACACGACACCGCCCGACGAGGAGGTGCTCGCGCGGCTGTTGCCGGACTTCCATCGGCCCGGTGCCGACGCGCCGGACGACGCGGATGGGCGGGCGGAGGCGAAGGCGGACATCAACGGAGCGCTGCGTGGACTCCACGAGCCGGAGATCATCGACGCGAAGATGGCCGCCGGCTCCGTCATCCTCCACACCGTTCCGGAGAACGGCGGCAAGGTGCTGCTGACGCCGGAACAGGCCGACGCCTGGCTGAGCGGGCTCAACGACGTCCGGCTGGCATTGGGTACCAACCTCGGCATCGACGCGGACACGCCCGACGAACTGGATCCCGACGATCCGCGCGCGCCCCATCTGGACATCTATCACTGGCTGACGTGGATGCAGGATTCGCTGGTTCAGGTACTCGCTCCGTGACCTCGACGACGCCGGGACGGACCGACTCTCTCGTCGATGTCGTCGGACTGCGTGTGGGCCACCACCACGAAGTGGACTCCGACGCCACGCTCGGCCGCGGTGCGGCGACGGGATGCACGGTGATGCTGGCACCGCACGGCGTCACCGCGGCCGTCGACGTCCGCGGCGGAGGGCCGGGCACCCGGGAAACGGACCTCCTGGATCCCAGTCACAGCGTGCAGAAGATTCACGCGATCCTTCTGACCGGCGGCAGCGCCTTCGGTCTCGCCGCTGCGGACGGCGTCATGCGCTGGCTCGAGGAACACGGCCACGGAATCGCCATGGGTCAGCCGGGTCAGGTGGTTCCGATAGTGCCGGGTGCGGTCATCTTCGACCTCCCGGTGGGAGACTGGACTCGACGTCCCACCGCCGAATTCGGTTACCTCGCATCGAACTCCGCTTCGTCGTCGGTGCTCTGCGGATCCGTGGGCGCCGGGGTGGGAGCGCGGGCGGGGGCTGTGAAAGGTGGTGTCGGCACCGCCGGGGTGGTCATCACCGACGGCCCGGCCCAGGGCGTCGCGGTGTCTGCCTTGATCGTCGCGAACCCCGTCGGATCCGTTTTCGACCCCAGGACCGGACTTCCGTGGGGAGTCGCCACCGCCGGCGCCGCCGCATTCGGGCTGCGCGTACCGGCCACCGCCGAACTGTCTGCGGCCAACGATCTCGTGGCCAAGGGGACGGTCCTCAACACCACCATCGGAGTCGTTGCCACCGACGCAGCCCTCGGTAAGGCTGCGTGTCGTCGCATCGCCGTCGCGGGCCACGACGGGCTCGCCCGCGCGATTCGTCCCGCGCATTCCCCCCTCGACGGAGACACGATTTTCGCCGTGTCCACGGGATACCACCGGACCGGACCCCTCGCGGGCGTGCCGGACGCCTTCCCGCCGGACCTGCGCATTCTCGACGCGGTGTGTTCGGCCGCCGCAGACGTGGTGGAGCGAGCCGTCGTCGATGCCGTTCTGAGTGCCACCGCGGTCGCGGGAATTCCCACCTACCGCGAACTGTTTCCCTCAGCACTGCGTTCCTGAGGGCCGGTGGCCGACCGGCCCGTCCGCATTTAGGATGGCGCTCACGGAGGTGGCTGACGTGTTGGTGATTCGAGCGGATCTCGTCGACGCAATGGTGGCGCATGCCCGGGCGGATCATCCGGACGAGGCGTGCGGTGTCATCGCGGGGCCCGAGGGCTCCGATCGCCCCGAACGGCACATTCCGATGATCAATGCGGAGCGGTCTCCGACGTTCTACCGCTTCGATTCGGGGGAGCAACTTCGGGTGTGGCGGGCGATGGAGGAGGCCGACGAGGTTCCCGTGGTGATCTACCACTCGCATACCGCCACCGAGGCATATCCGAGTAGAACCGATATCTCCTTCGCGTCCGAACCGGATGCGCACTACGTGCTGATCTCCACGCGGAACCCGGACAGCCACGACCTCCGCAGTTACCGCATCCTCGACGGCGAGGTCACCGAGGAACCCGTCGATGTGGTGCAAAGTTACAAGTTCGCCCACACGTCCGTGGCAGACGTTCCCGACAAGTGACCCCGCCGTCCTCCACGGACGGGTCCGTGCCGGAAAATCCCACACCTCGAGGAGCTGACCATGGCTGTCACCGTTTCGATCCCTACCATCCTCCGCGCGCACACCGGCGGTGAAAAGCGAGTAGAGGCAACAGGTCCCACTCTCTCTGCCGTCATCGACGATCTCGACGTCAACTACGGCGGCATCAAGGAGCGCCTGATCAACGACGGACGTCTGCACCGATTCGTGAATGTGTACGTCAACGACGAGGACGTCCGATTCTCGGGCGGACTCGAGACCGAGGTGGCCGACGGAGACTCGGTCACCATCCTCCCTGCCGTCGCGGGAGGTTGATCGCAGCCGATGGCCCGGTTCGAGTCGATGATCGAGACGCTCGGGAACACACCCCTCGTCGGACTGCCCCGGTTGTCGCCGCGCTGGACCGGGGATGCCCCGGTCCGGTTGTGGGCGAAACTCGAGGACCGTAACCCGACGGGCTCGGTGAAAGACCGGCCTGCACTGCGCATGATCGAAGAGGCCGAACGGGACGGGGTGCTGGCGCCGGGCGCCACCATCCTCGAACCCACCAGCGGCAACACCGGAATCTCCCTCGCAATGGCTGCGAAATTGAAGGGGTACCGACTGATCTGCGTGATGCCCGAGAACACGTCCGTGGAGCGCCGTCAGCTTCTGACCATGTTCGGGGCACAGATCATCGACTCACCCGCGCGCGGGGGCTCCAACCAGGCCGTCGCGGTGGCCAAGGAACTGGCCGCCGAGCATCCCGAGTGGGTGATGCTCTACCAATACGGCAACCCCGCCAATGCACAGGCGCATTACGACACCACCGGGCCCGAGATTCTGCGCGACCTGCCCGAGATCACTCACTTCGTGGCCGGGCTCGGCACGACTGGAACGCTCATGGGTACCGGGCGCTTCCTACGCGAACACGTCGACGGCATCGAAATCGTCGCGGCGGAACCGCGGTACGGAGAACTGGTGTACGGGCTCCGCAACATCGACGAGGGTTTCGTTCCCGAACTCTACGACGAGGCGGTGCTCACCTCGCGATTCTCGGTGGGCCCCGCCGACGCGGTACGCCGGACCCGTGAGCTGATCGAGATGGAGGGGATTTTCGCCGGTATCTCGACCGGGGCCATCCTGCACGCAGCACTCGGAGTCGCGCGTAAGGCCGTGAAGGCCGAACGAGCCGCGGACATCGCCTTCATCGTGGCCGACGGCGGCTGGAAATATCTGTCCACCGGCGCGTACGGCGGTACGGTCGAAGAAGCCGAGGAAGCACTGGAAGGGCAGCTGTGGGCGTGATGAGAACGGTGCGTGGAGCATGACTTCGTCGATCGATCCGGTGCAGCCGCAGCAGAAGCGGCCGCTGTGGCTGCAGTCGGCCGTCGTGATCGGCGTCTTCACCGTCCTGCTGTACGCGATCGAGGTCGTCGACGTGGTCTCGGGCGAGGTCCTCGAGAGGAACGGGGTACTGCCGCGATCGGTAGACGGTCTGTGGGGCATTCTCTTCGCGCCCGTTTTACACGACGACTGGAATCATCTGATCGGCAATACCATTCCCCTCATCGTGCTCGGTTTCCTCGTGCTGCTGTCCGGGGTGGCCAGAGGACTCGCGGCGACCGGGATCATCTGGGTGATCGGGGGTCTCGGCACCTGGCTGACAGGTGGCGCATTCGACAACCACATCGGATCCTCCATTCTGATCTTCGGATGGTTGGCGTATCTCCTGGTGCGCGGGCTGTTCACCCGGCATTTCGGCCAGATTCTGCTCGGTGTCGTGGTGTTCGTCTTCTACGGCGGCATGTTGTGGGGCGTACTGCCCAGCCAGCCGCACGTCTCCTGGCAAGGTCACCTCTTCGGCGCGATCGGGGGAGTGCTCGCCGCCTGGGCCCTCTCGGCGGACGCCCGCAGGGAGCGCGCCCAGAAGTCGGTCGGGCCGCGTTCCCTCACCTGACTGTTGCCCGCCGGGGTCACCACCCCCGGCAGCGGGCGGTTGCCCACGGCGGGCCCGGCAGTAGTCGAGAGTCGGTCGGAGGCGGCTACCGAGGGTGGCTTGCCTGGGCGAACATCGCCCGAATCTCGCGGCTAGGTCACAGTCGGTCATCAGTTGTGAAGTCGACGCGCCAATTCCGCCGGAAGCTTTTTCGGCAACGGGTCGCCATGGCAGCATGGCGGGTATGCGCATTACCGTCCTGGGGTGTTCAGGCAGCGTCTCCGGACCAGACTCACCCGCATCGGGCTATTTGTTGACGGCGCCGGACACTCCGCCGCTGGTAATGGACTTCGGGCCCGGTGTCCTCGGTGCTCTCCAAAAATTCGCCGATCCCGGTGAGGTGTCCGTGTTCCTCACCCACCTGCATGCCGATCACTGCCTGGACCTTCCCGGGCTGCTCGTCTGGCGCCGCTACCATCCGCACCCGCCGGAAGGTCGGGCCCTCGTCTACGGACCGTCTGACACCGCTCGCCGAATCGGAGTGGCGTCAGCGGAATGCGGTGGCGACATCGACGACATTTCCGACACGATCGAACTGCGCCACTGGGCGGACGGCGTTCCCGTCACCTTCGGTGACCTCACCATCACCGCCCGCCGCGTGAACCATCCGCCGGAGGCGTACGGACTCCGCGTGACCGACGGCATCGGCCGCACTCTCGTGTACAGCGGTGACACCGGCATGTGCGAAGAAGTGGTCGAACTGGCCCGCGGGGCCGACGTCCTGCTCGCCGAGGCGTCGTGGACGCACAGCCCGGATCGGCCGAAGGGGGTGCATCTCTCCGGCACCGAAGCCGGCCAGGTCGCCCGCCGCGCCGAGGTCGGGGAACTGCTGCTCACCCACATCCCACCCTGGACCTCGCGGGAAGATGTGATCGCCGAGGCCAAGGCCGAGTTCTCCGGTCCCGTTCACGCGGTGACCGCGAGCGGCGTCTACGACGTCTGAAGCCGTGTGCCCGGGCTCTCGAACCGGACGACTAGGCTTTCGGCTGTGACAACACGAGATGACGGTAGGGCGGACGACGAACTCCGCGAGGTCAAGATCACCCGCGGCTTCACCACACACCCCGCAGGATCGGTGTTGGTCGAATTCGGCAACACCAGAGTGATGTGCACGGCAAGCGTCGAGGACGGCGTGCCCCGGTGGCGTCAGGGCTCCGGGCTGGGCTGGCTGACCGCTGAATACGCGATGCTTCCCGCTGCCACCCACACCCGCAGCGGACGTGAGTCCGTGAAGGGCAAGGTGGGTGGCCGGACCCAGGAGATCAGCCGATTGATCGGCCGTTCCCTCCGCGCGTGCATCGACCTCGCCGCCATCGGCGAGAACACCATCGCGCTCGACTGCGATGTCCTGCAAGCCGACGGGGGAACCCGCACCGCCGCCGTCACCGGAGCCTATGTCGCGCTGGTCGACGCAGTCACGTATCTGCGGGCGGCAGGCCGGCTCGCAGATCCGCAACCGATTTCCTGCGGAATCGCCGCGGTGAGTGTCGGCGTGGTCGATGGTCGTGTTCGACTCGATCTGCCCTACGAGGAGGATTCCAGAGCAGAGGTCGACATGAACGTGGTGGCCACCGACACGGGCACTCTCGTCGAGATCCAGGGCACCGGTGAAGGAGCCACCTTCCCGCGCAGCACCCTCGACAAACTTCTCGATTCGGCTCTGGCGGGTTGCGAGCAATTGTTCGAAATCCAGAAGACGGCACTGGAACTGCCGTATCCCGGCGTCCTTCCCGAACCCAAGGTCGTGGTGCCGAAGAAAAAGTTCGGGAGCTAGTCCGGTGCCGGGAACACGGGTGCTCGTGGCCAGCCGCAACGCGAAGAAACTCCGGGAGCTCCATCGAGTACTCGACGCCGCGGGGGTGCAGGGCGTCGAATTGGTCGGTCTCGATGACGTACCTTCTTATCCCGAAGCTCCCGAGACAGGGGCGACATTCGAGGAGAACGCGCTGGCGAAGGCGCGCGACGGGGCTCGGGCCACCGGATTGGCTTGCGTGGCAGATGATTCGGGCTTGGAAGTGGATGCCCTGAACGGCATGCCCGGCGTGTTGTCGGCGCGGTGGTCCGGCACGCACGGCCGCGACGAGGCCAACACGGCGCTGGTCCTCGCGCAGCTCGGTGACGTTCCCGACGACCGTAGGGGAGCGGCGTTCGTCTCCGCGTGCGCGCTGGTGGTGCCTGGTGGGGAGGAGACGGTGGTCCGCGGTGAGTGGCGGGGGACTATTGCCCGCGAGCCGGTCGGTGACGGAGGATTCGGTTACGACCCGGTGTTCGTGCCGGAAGGAAGCAGCCGCTCGGCAGCACAGTTGTCGCCGGAGGAGAAGGACGCGGCCTCACATCGGGGTCGCGCACTGACCCAGCTCATTCCCGCGCTGGCCAAGCTCGCCGAGAGCTGACGCCCGTCGGGTACGACCAATGTGGACGGGAGGGTTTCATGTCTCCGATGATGGTGCCGCAAACACCGCTCGGATGGTTGGTCTACGTGATCGCTGTGATTACAGGTCAGCCGGTCATCATGTGACCGGCTGATCAACGCCGACTATTCGAACACTGATCAGATCCCGAAGTCGGAACGGACCTGCTTGGTGCGCTGATGCTCCACGTAGAACGACAGGAACGGAATGGTCCCGGCGAGCAGTGTTCCGACGGTGCGACCCGCGGGCCAGCGGACCTTCACTGCCAGATCCAGCGTGACCAGCAGGTAGACGAAGTACACCCAACCGTGCACTACGGCAATCCACGTGGGCAGATTCTCGACCTGGAAGATGTACTTGGCGACCATTTCCGCTGTGAGGACGAGCAGCCACACACCGGTGGCATAGGCAAGAACCCGGTAGCGCAGCAGCGCGGGAGCGATCTTCTTACGCTTGTCCGCGTCGACGACCGAACCGGACACAGTCTCGTCCTGACCCGTGCTCACGTGGTGCTCCTATCGTTCTCGCGAGCTGCCAGCTCGGCGAGATACTCGTTGTACTGCTGAACCTGGAGAATTTCGAGGTCATCCGAACCGTCTTCGGCGGCGACTGCGTCGACCGTGGGACGAGGGGGGAGCACATCGGCCGGAATTTCCCGCACCTCGTCGGCTGCCTTCTCTGCCTCCGCCGAATCGGCGTCCTCGAGCTGCACGAAACGCCGATACGCGTAGATGAAGAACACCGCGAACAAAGGCCACTGGAACGCATACCCGAGGTTCTGACCGTTGCCCCCCACCGCTTCGAAGCGCTCCCACTGCCACCAACCCAGCGCGAGGCATGTCACAGCCCCGGCGACCACCAGCAGCACGAGTGCAGGTCGGCTTCGTCTACGGTTTCCGGACACGATGACGACGGTACCCGAAACGGTGATTGCCCTGCTAGGAGAGGTGGGCGGTATGGGCGCGGTCACACGCCCACACCGACCCGGACCGTGCGCGAGGGGGGATTCGAACCCCCACGTCCATTGGACACCACATCCTAAGTGTGGCGCGTCTGCCCTTCCGCCACTCGCGCGCGAAGGACAGACTACGCCATCGGGTGAAGACTTCACTGGTTCACAGGTCGGGGTACGCGCTTCCGAAGTTGCGGTTGCGTCCCGCCCACGTTGCAGTCTGTGTGTGACAGTTGGGACAAAGGAAGCGGACCTCCTCCGGACGGGAGTCGAGCGAGTCTCCACGGATGTGGTCGACGTGCAGAGTTAAAGGGCTTCCGCACCACTCCGCGTCCAGCCCGCAGATTGCGCACTTGTAGGGGACTCCGGCTTCGATCAAGGCGCGGCGCAGAAGATGTGGCTTAACCCGTGCGCTGCCGGGAGGGCGGCGAATCAGGATCTCCTCCCATGTCATTCGGTTCTTTGCCGGTTTGCCTTTCGTGTGCGCCTGGCCCGTAAAGTGCGTTGTATCGATGCCGAACTTCCGGATTCGGCGACTCAAATGTGCCTGCATTCCGCCGGACGGGCGTAGCCCGAGAAAACGGATGACGCCGGCCACGCTCGTCGATTCTGCGACCGCCTGCTCGAGAACCTCCCGGGTGTACTTCACCGTGCACCCGTAAGCCGTCGCTGAGCTCGCTGGTACCGCCAGATCGCGTGGGAGAGGGTGGCTGCGGTGACATCGAAACGGACGGCGGCGGCCGCGAGGAGTTCCTCAGACATCGCATTCGTCACCTCCACCTCTGGTGCAACAGCGTCGATGACGAAATCCTGTAGGAGGCAACGGCTTTCGGGGGTATGTAGGCCGAGTTGCACCACGAAGCACTCCCATGTGGCGCTGCCGAAACCGGCGATCTGGACGAGTGCAGAGCGGAGCACGTCGTCGTCCCGCAAGTCGGAGGACTGCCTGCATCCGGCGGCGACCAGCGAGCGGGCGGCAAGTGCGACGGCCTCCGCCTTGGTGGTGTAGTTGCCCGGGACCCGCTGCCGGTTGCCCAGCACGGCGATCAGCTCCGCTGGGTCGTCGGCGTACTCGGACAGGGCTTCGAGGTCGTCGAGCGGCACGCCTCGGTGCGCGCGCCAGCGCCCTATGACGGCACGCACCCCGGAAGCCGGCGTGCCGTAGGTGGCGCGGGCGGAGAACGCCGCGTCGAGCAGCCCGGCCTCGATCTCGCGCGGCCAGCCCTCCGTCCAGTGTGGCCATGCGCCCGGAGGTAGTTCCGCGGCGATGTAGTCGATCAGGTCACGAACGTGTGCAGTGCTCATTGTTTCCCCCCGGAGAACGATGTGTGTGCGTCGATCGGCTCGAACATTAGTTCGAGGGTCCGACACGCTCGAGGATCGAGCCGGCCGGACACGGTGACGTCACGGCGGATGGGCACGACCTAGGCACTTCGTCAAGGTGGTAACAGATTGATAACGATTAATATGAGGCTTTCCTCAGGTTCTAGGACGTCCTTGCACCGCCGCGTCCAGCGACGACGTGACCTACCCGAGAGTCACTTTTCGAACGCTCTGTGATCGACATCACGCGTATGTGGCGCCATGTCGAGCTCATGGCGCTGCACTCGCCGCGAACGTGAGGAATTCCTCATGATTCTGTGTCAACCTTGTACAGCCCGGAAGTGCTGATCAGAGCCGATGCAGCAGGCACACGATGCCGAGGGCGGCAGACCAGCAATCCCCACCTCCCCGTAGGGGTGACCAGGAGAGGACTTACGCGTGACGATTGACGACACGACACCCGCAGGAAATGGAAGAAACTCGAAGGGTTCGCGGCGCATCGGCGTAGACCGGGACGACACTCGGTCGTCGAGCAAGACCACACTCGCCGACCGTCTGGTCGGCGGCGAATCGTATGCCCTCGCCTTCGGTGGCCAGGGTGCGCCCTGGCTGAGCTCGCTCGAGGAGCTGAGCCGCGACAACGGTCTCGAGCCGGCTTTGACCAAGCTCGTGAACGAGGCCGCCGAGTACCTCGCCCCGGTGGCGCAGGAGCTGCTCGTCGTGCGTCCGGTCGGATTCGACCCCATCGCGTGGATCCTCGAGCAGGAACTCGCCGACGAAGAAGACGGTGCCCCGGCGGCCGGACCTTCAGCCGCTGCTCTCACGTCTGCAGCAGTCTCCCTTCCCGGTGTCTTCCTGACACAGATCGCCGCGCTGCGTGCGCTGGCGGCTCAGGGCCTCGATCCCACCGTGACGGCACCCGTGTCGGTGATCGGCCACTCCCAAGGACTTCTCGCTGCGGAGGCCGTTGCGACCTCCGGCAACAAGGACGGCGAACTTCTCGCCCTCGCTCAGCTGATCGGTGCCGCTGCCGGACTGGTGGGTCGTCGTCGCGGAGTGATCTCTGCGGCCGACTCCACCCCGATGCTTGCCGTGTCCAACGTCGACCCGGCGCGCCTGCGTCAGATCGTCGAAGAGCTCGCCGAGGGCCTCGAGCCCGAGCGCGCCGCTGTACTCGGCATCCGTAACGCCCGGCGCCGCGTCGTGCTGTCCGGCCCGCCGGCCCAGCTGGCACGGGTGCAGCAGCGCTGCGAGCAGATCGAGGCGGACGAAGCCCGTGAGCGCGACGCCAAGAAGCGTGGCGGCTCCATCTTCTCGCCCGTGTTCGAGCCGCTCCCCGTCGAGATCGGCTTCCACCACCCGGCTCTCGCGGAGGCCGTCGATATCGTCGGCCAGTGGGCCGCCCGTTGCGGTCTCGATGAAGACAAGGCTCGCGCCCTCACGAGTGCCTGCCTCGTCGACCCCGTCGACTGGGTCGAGGCCGTCGACAGCACCATCGACGCCGGCGCCTCCTGGATCCTCGATCTCGGACCCGGTGACCTCCTCACCCGCATGACGTCGGCCAGCGTGCGAGGGCAGGGCGTCGGCATCGTCGCCGCTGCCACCCGCGGCGGCCACCGCAACTTGCTCACTCCGGGTGCGGCACCCGAGGTGCCCGCTGCGTGGACCGAATTCCTTCCGAAGCCGGTCGCGCTGCCCGGCGGACGTATCGGCGTCGAGACTGCATTCACCAAGCTGACCGGTCGTTCGCCGATCCTGCTCGCCGGCATGACCCCCACCACGGTCGACCCGAAGATTGTCGCCGCAGCTGCCAACGCAGGTCACTGGGCCGAGCTCGCCGGTGGTGGCCAGGTGACCGAGCAGATCTTCGCCGACCACGTCGAGGAGCTCACCGGGCTGCTCGAGCCGGGTCGGGCCGTGCAATTCAACTCGATGTTCCTCGACCCCTACCTGTGGAAGCTCCACGTCGGTGGCAAGCGCCTCGTCCCCAAGGCCCGCGCCGCCGGTGCCCCGTTCGACGGCGTCGTCGTCACCGCCGGCATCCCGGAACTCGAGGATGCCGTCTCGATCATCGAGGACCTCACCGAGGCCGGATTCAGCTACGTCGCGTTCAAGCCGGGCACGGTCGCGCAGATCCGTTCGGTGATCCGCATCGCCAACGAGGTTCCCTCGTTCCCCGTCATCGCCCACATCGAGGGCGGCCGCGCCGGTGGTCACCACTCGTGGGAAGACCTCGACGACCTGCTCCTCGACACCTACGCCGAGCTGCGTACCCGACCGAACCTGGTCCTGTGCGTCGGTGGCGGCATCGGCACGCCGGAGCAGGCTGCCGACTACCTGACAGGCCGCTGGTCCGTCGCGCACGGCTTCCCGGCGATGCCGCTGGACGGCATCCTGGTCGGTACCGCCGCCATGGCCACCCTCGAGGCGACCACGTCTCCCGAGGTGAAGCAGCTCCTCGTCGACACCCCCGGTACCGCGGACTGGGTCGGTGCGGGCACCGCCGAGGGCGGTATGGCCTCCGGTCGTAGCCAGCTCGGCGCCGACATCCACGAGATCGACAACGCCGCGTCCCGCACGGGCCGCCTGCTGGACGAGGTCGCCGGTGACGCCGACGCCGTTGCCGCGCGTCGCGACGAGATCATCGAGGCACTGAACGTTACGGCGAAGCCGTACTTCGGCGACGTCGAGACGATGACGTACGAGCAGTGGCTGCGCCGCTACCTCGAACTGGCCGTCGGCATCGACGCCGCGAAGGCATTCGACTGCGGTTCCGACCTGCAGGACGCCATCGACGAGGCCACCACCAGCCCCTGGCTCGACATCACCTGGCGCAAGCGTTTCGGTGAGATGCTGCAGCGCACCGAGTCGCGTCTGCACCCGGTCGACCGCGGACCGATCCCCACCCTGTTCGCCGACGACGCGATCCTGGAGCGTCCCGAGGCTGCCATCTGCGCACTGCAGGCTCAGTACCCGGACTACGCGACCACGGTTCTGCACCCCGCCGACGTGTCGTTCTTCGTCTCGCTGTGCAAGACGCCCGGCAAGCCGGTCAACTTCGTTCCCGTGGTGGACGGCGACGTCCGCCGCTGGTGGCGCTCCGATTCGCTGTGGCAGGCACACGACCCCCGCTACACCGCGGACCAGGTCTGCGTCATCCCCGGCACCGTCGCCGTCGCCGGCATCACGCGCGTCGACGAGCCCGTCGGTGAGCTGCTCGACCGCTTCGAGAAGGCCACCTACGACGAGCTGGTCACCGCCGGTGCGTCACCGCTGTCGCTGCTCGCGCGCCGTCACGCCGACATCGCGCGGGGCCTCCTCGACACCGTCCTGTCGGCTCCCGACATCCAGTGGGCCTCGCGTCTGACTCTGAACCCGGTTCGGCGGCTCGGCGACCTCGACAAGTGGTCGGTCGAATCCGACACCCGCGCGGTGCACGAGACCACCGGTGCCGAGCTCTCCGTGATCGGCGACGAGCAGGTGCTCCTCACTGTTCCGCTGGTGGCGGGCAAGTCCGTCCAGATCACCATCACCGTTCCGGCCTCCGTCGCGGACGGTGGCGCACCCCTGGTCACCGAGGCCGATGCCGAGAAGTCGATGACCGCACTCCTCGCGGTCGCGGCCGGTCAGGAACTGCCGGCCGTCAAGAACGGTGTCGCTCGCCTCAACCTGGCCTGGACCCCGGATCTGATCGCCGACCACGCCGGTGTCACCGGTTCGGGTCTGCCCACGACGCTGAGCGTCAGTGGCAAGGCGGTCCCGGACGTGGTCGTCGGCGCCTGCTGGCCGGCCGTGTTCGCCGTGCTCGGTGCCGCGAAGACCGAAGACTCGCTCTCGGTCATCGAAGGCATGCTCGACCTGGTCCACCTCGATCACAGCGTCGACTTCGTGGGTGAATTGCCCTCGGAGACCAGTATTCTCGTCGTCAAGGCCGAGGTCGCCTCGGTGCTCGACACCGACCTGGGCCGCGTCGTCGAGGTCAAGGTGGAGGTCGGCGCGATGCTCGGTGAGGGCCTCGACGCCCCCGCCGTCGTCACCCTCTCGGAGCGCTTCGCCATCCGCGGCCGCACCGGCAAGGGCGAGCTGTCCGATCCGCCCCGCGCCGGTGGTTCGCTCAGTGACGAGGCCGTGGACACCCCGCGTCGTCGTCGCCGCGACACCACCATCGTCGCGCCCCGCAACATGGGCTCCTTCGCTCAGGTGTCGGGTGACCACAACCCGATCCACACCTCCGACAACGCCGCGCTCCTCGCCGGCCTCGGCAGCCCGATCGTGCACGGCATGTGGCTCTCGGCCGCAGCCCAGCAGGTCGTCACCGCCGTGGACCCGGCCGAGACCAAGACGCCGCCGCGCCGTCTCACCGCCTGGACCGCCCGCTTCCTCGGGATGGTCCGCCCCGGCGCCGAGATCGACGTCCGCGTGGACCGCGTCGCCGTGGATCGTGGCGCCGAGATCGTCGAGGTCGGGTGCCGCATCGACGGTGAACTGGTGATGGTCGCAACGGGTCGCACCGCGGCTCCGAAAACCGTCTACGCGTTCCCCGGACAGGGCATCCAGCGTCCCGGCATGGGCCTCGACGCCCGCGCCCGCTCCAAGGCCGCCCGCGAGATCTGGGACCGCGCCGACAAGCACACCCGCAAGGCTCTCGGCTTCTCGATCCTCGCCGTGGTCCGCGACAACCCGACGGTCGTCAAGGCCCGGGGTGTCGAGCACAAGCACCCGGACGGTGTCCTGCACCTGACCCAGTTCACCCAGGTCGCGATGGCGACGCTCGGTGTTGCTCAGGTTGCCGAGCTCCGCGAGTCCGGTGCCTTCGTCGAGGGTGCCCTGCTCGCAGGCCACTCGGTCGGTGAATACAACGCCCTCGCGGCGGTCGCCGGTGTGCTTCCCCTGGAAGCCGTTCTCGAGGTGGTCTTCCAGCGTGGTTCCGCCATGCACGCCCTCGTGCCGCGCGACGAGGCCGGGCGCTCCGACTACCGGATGGCCGCTATCCGGCCGTCGCAGATCGGTCTCGCGGACGAGGACGTCGAGTCGTTCATCGGTGAGATCGCCGCGGCAACAGGCGAATTCCTGCAGGTTGTGAACCTGAACCTGCGTGGCTCGCAGTACGCCATCGCGGGTACGGTGGCCGGACTCAACGCGCTCGAGAAGGAAATCGACGTCCGCCGTGAGGCTTTCGGCGGCAAGCGCGCCTACATCATGGTTCCGGGCATCGACGTCCCGTTCCACTCGACGGTTCTGCGCGGCGGTGTCGACGACTTCCGTGGTCGCCTCGAAGAACTGCTTCCGCAAGACATCGACCCGGCCATCCTGATCGGGCGTTACATTCCGAACCTCGTGCCGAAGCCGTTCTCGCTGAAGCGTGAGTTCGTGCAGGAGATCGCGGACCTCGTGCCGTCGAAGCCGCTGCAGAAGGTTCTGAAGGACTTCGACTCGTGGGCGGCACAGCCGTCGCAGCTCACGCGCATCGTGCTCACCGAGCTTCTAGCCTGGCAGTTCGCGAGCCCGGTCCGGTGGATCGAGACGCAGGACCTGCTGTTCGCCGACGAGTCCGAAGGTGGACTGGGTGTCGAGCGCTTCGTCGAGATCGGTCTGGGCTCCGTCCCGACCGTCGCGAACCTCGCCTCGCAGACCCTCAAGTTGCCGGGACGCTTCGGCTACCCGGTCGAGGTCCTCAACATCGAGCGTGAAGCCGCCATCGTGTACTCCACCGACGTGGATCCGGCGCCGGTCGAAGACGACGAGCCGGCAGCACCGGCAGCCGAGGCGCCCGCCGCGTCGGCAGCCCCCGCTGCCGCTCCGGCCCCCGCGGCAGCCCCTTCGGGTGGCCCGCGTCCCGACGACATCGCCTTCAAGGCAGCCGACGCCACCAAGGTTCTGATCAGCCTGTGGACCAAGCTGCGTCCCGACCAGGTCGGCCCCGTCGACACGATCGAGGCTCTGTGCGACGGCGTGTCCTCGCGGCGTAACCAGCTGCTCGTCGACCTCGGATCCGAGCTCTCGCTCGGCGCCATCGACGGTGCCGCCGACGCCGACATGGGCTCGCTGGCTGCCACGGTCGACTCGCTGGCCCGTACGTACAAGCCCTTCGGCCCGGTGCTGTCCGACTCGATCAACGATCACCTCCGCAAGGTCTTCGGCCCGTCGGGTCGACGTCCCGCGGCCATCGCGGACCGAGTCAAGAAGGTCTGGGAGCTGGGTGACGGCTGGGCGCACCACGTCACCGCGGAGGTGGCGCTCGGAACCCGCGACGGTTCCAGCATCCGCGGCGGTGACCTCGGTGGTCTCGCAGGCGGCGGTCTCGCCGACGGCGCCGCAGTAGACGCTGTCATCGACAGCGCAGTCGCCGCGGTGGCCTCGCGCCGTGGGATCAGCGTTTCGCTCCCGGCAACGGGCGGCGGAGCCGGTGGCACCGTCGACGCCGCGGCACTGGGTGAGTTCACCGAGCACATCACGGGCCGCGACGGCGTGCTGGCCTCGGCCGCCCGCCTCGTGCTCGAGCAGCTCGGTTTCGCCGGTGACACGGCGACGGCAGCGGCGCCGACCGACACCGAACTCGTCGACCTCGTGTCCGCGGAACTCGGTTCGGACTGGCCGCGACTGGTGGCTCCCGCATTCGACGGAAAGCGGGCGGTCCTGCTCGACGACCGCTGGGCATCCGCCCGGGAGGATCTGGCCCGTCTGTGGATCGACGCGGCCGGCTCCGAATCGCTCGAGATCGAAAGCTTCGCCGGTGCAGGCAAGTCCGTTGCGGCGCAGGCCGCATGGTGGCAGGCCCGCGCTACCGACGAGGGTCGCGCGGCTCTGGCCGAGAAGTACGGGCGTATCGCCGCGGCGGCAGCCGCCATCGGTTCGGAGTCGGCAGCTGTCGTCACCGAAGAGACCCCGGAATGGGCAGACCAGGTCGCCGTCGTCACCGGTGCCAGCAAGGGGTCCATCGCGGCCGCGGTCGCAGGCAAGCTCCTCGCGGGCGGCGCGACGGTCTTCGTGACCACCTCGCGTCTCGACGACAAGCGTCTCGGCTTCTACCGCGACCTCTACCGCCGCAATGCTCGCGCCGGTGCCGCCCTGTGGGTGGTTCCCGCGAACATGGCGTCGTACACGGACATCGACGCGCTCATCGAGTGGATCGGTGAGGCCCAGTACGAAACGGCCGGTGGATCGAAGAAGCTCATCAAGGAAGCGGTCACCCCGACCTTGCTGTTCCCGTTCGCCGCGCCCCGCGTGGCCGGTGACCTGGCCGACGCCGGCGCCCGCGCCGAAATGGAGATGCGAGTTCTCCTGTGGTCGGTGGAACGCCTGATCGGTGGACTGTCGAAGATCGGCTACGACCGTGACGTCGACACTCACCTGCACGTGGTTCTGCCCGGCTCCCCGAACCGCGGTCTGTTCGGTGGCGACGGCGCGTACGGCGAGGCCAAGGCCGCGCTCGACGCAGTGGTCGGCCGCTGGAAGGCCGAGCCCAACTGGGCCGAACGCGTCACCCTGGTGCACGCTCTCATCGGCTGGGTCCGCGGAACCGGACTGATGGGCGGCAACGACCCGCTCGTCGAGGCCGTCGAAGGTGCCGGAGTCCGTACTTGGTCCACCCAGGAAATGGCCACCGAGCTGCTGCAGTTGTGCGAGCCCGAGGCACGTCGCCTCGCGTCCGCCGAGCCGCTCGCCGCCGATCTGACCGGTGGACTCGCTCAGGCGAACCTGGACCTGCCCGCGCTGGCGAAGCAGGCTCAGGAAGCTGCTGCTGCCGAGGCCGACGAGGACACGGCCGAGCTCGACACCATCGCGGCTCTGCCCGCCCCGCCGCGGGTCTCGGAGTCGGCGGCACCGGCCTGGTCGGGAGTCACTGCGGCCCCGCAGGACCTCGTGGTCATCGTTGGTGCCGGTGAGCTCGGACCGTTCGGCTCCTCACGTACCCGCTTCGAGATGGAGGTCGACGAAGAACTTTCGGCGGCAGGCGTTCTCGAACTCGCGTGGAACACCGGACTGATCGTGTGGGAGACCACACCGTCGCCCGGGTGGTACGACGCCGAGACCGGGGAACTGGTTCCGGAAGCCGAGATCGCGGACCGGTACCACGACACCGTCGTCGAACGGTGCGGCATCCGCCGCTACGTGGACGAAGGCGCGATGGTCGATAACACCGCACCGCTGCTCACGTCGGTCTTCCTCGACAAGGACCTGAGCTTCGTCGTCAGCACCGAGGCGGAGGCGCTGGCCTTCGTCGAGGCCGATCCGGACAACACGGTCGCGACTCCGGTCCCGGACAGTGGGGACTGGCAGGTCACCCGCCGGGCCGGTACCGAAATCCGCGTGCCGCGCAAGATGAAGCTCACGCGCAGCGTGGGTGGTCAGATCCCGACCGGATTCGACGTCACGAAGTGGGGCATCCCTGCCGACATGGCCGACTCCGTCGACCGCGTGGGCCTGTGGAACATCGTCGCCACGGTGGACGCGTTCCTCACCGGTGGGTTCACGCCCAGCGAACTGCTGCGGTGGGTGCACCCCTCGCTGGTCGCCAACACCCAGGGCACCGGCATGGGCGGCATGAGCTCGATGAGGTCGCTGTACATCGACACGCTGCTCGGTGAGAACCGGCCGAACGACATCCTGCAGGAAGCTCTGCCGAATGTTATTGCGGCGCACGTCGTCCAGTCCTACGTCGGCGGTTACGGCGCCATGGTCCACCCGGTTGCGGCGTGCGCCACGGCTGCGGTGTCCGTCGAAGAGGGCGTCGACAAGATCAAGCTCGGCAAGGCGCAGTTGGTCGTTGCCGGTGGCTTCGACGACCTGAGCACGGAAGGCATCATCGGATTCGGTGACATGTCCGCCACCGCGAAGACCGACGACATGCACGCCAAGGGAATCGAGGATCGCCGCTTCTCGCGGGCCAACGATCGTCGACGCGGCGGATTCGTGGAGTCGGCCGGCGGCGGCACGATCCTTCTCGCTCGCGGTGACGTGGCACTCGAGATGGGCCTGCCCGTCCTCGGTGTGGTTGCCTACGCCAGCTCGTTCGCGGATGGTGTCCACACATCGATCCCGGCTCCCGGAATCGGTGCGCTCGGTGCGGGTCGTGGGGGAGCGAATTCGCAGCTCGCTCAGTCCCTCGGCAAGCTCGGTCTCGGTGCCGACGACATCTCGGTGATTTCCAAGCACGACACGTCCACCGCGGCCAACGATCCCAACGAGGCGGAGCTGCACGAGCGTCTCGCCGGGGCCCTCGGCCGCAGCGAAGGTGCGCCACTGTTCGTCGTCTCGCAGAAGAGCCTCACCGGACACGCCAAGGGTGGTGCCGCAGCATTCCAGCTGATCGGTCTCTGCCAGGTGCTGGACAACGGTGTCGTCCCGCCGAACCGCAGCCTCGACTGCGTCGACGAGAAGATGGCCGAGTTCGAACACCTCGTGTGGGCTCGGGAGCCGCTCCGATTCGGTGAGCAGTTCCCCCTGAAGGCCGGTCTGCTCACGAGCCTGGGCTTCGGTCACGTCTCCGGACTGATCGCCGTCGTGCACCCGCAGGCGTTCGTCGAGGCAGTCCCGGCGGACAGGCGGGAGGCGTACCTCGCGCAGGCACGCAAGCGCTCCGTCGAGGGTCAGCGCCGTCTGGTGAAGGCCATGGTCGGTGGCGGCAGCCTGTACGAGCGTCCTGCCGATCGTCGCTTCGGCGGCGACAGTGTGCCGGCCGCAGCGTCCCGTCAGCTGGAAGCGGACGTCCTGCTCACCGAGGCAGCACGCCTGGGAACGGACGACGTGTACAGCTCGGGTCTGCCCGGCTGCAAGTAGGAACAGGATCGATGGGAGTTCTGGGAATCGGCTTCGACCTCGTCACGGTGTCGGAGTTCGCCGAGCAGCTGGACCGGCCAGGTACGGCCATGCTCGACAACTTCACACCGGGTGAGCGTCGAGACGCCGTGACCCGGAGCTCCGATCCGGCTCGGCATTTCGCGGCCCGATGGGCGGCGAAGGAGGCAGTGATCAAAGCATGGTCCACCGCCAACTTCGCCAGCCCGCCGGTGCTGCCCGAAATGATCCACCACCTGATCGAGGTGGTGACGGATGCATGGGGACGACCGAGCATCCGCTTACGCGGAGACGTCGCCGAGCATCTGACGGACGTGAAGATTCATATCTCGCTCACGCACGACGGCGACACCGCCGGTGCATTCGCGGTGATCGAAGCGGCGTAGGCGCTCCGCGCCCGTGCGCCTTTCTGGTAGCAGGAGCAACCAGAAAGGCGCACGGGACCGGAGGGCCTAGCCGGTGGTCGTAGTGGTGCGAGATTCCTTTTCGGCGACGAGCAGGTACGCCACCATCAGCCGTTTCAGCTCGGCGACGGCATCGGCGTGGCTCTGGTCGTCCTGCACCGAGAAGTTCAGCATCGAGTAGACGACGTGAACGAGAACCTCGGCCATCATCGTGCGCCGCTCCCGAGTGGTTTGCGGGGTGAGCGGCGCGAGCATCCGCGAGACCTGCTCCGCGAACGCCTTCTCATGGATGGCCCCCGTGGCGCGGGTCGACGGGGTCGACTGCATCGCCAGCCACACCTCGCGTCGTGACGGATCCGACATCCACAAACCGGCCATGTGGTCGACGAAGGCGTTGAGGAAGCGTAGCCAGTCGAGAGACGGAACCTCACCGTTGAACTGCGCGAGTTCGTGTTGAACGCCGACGAGGTCCTGCCTGTTGAGCTCGCACACGATCACATACTTGTTCGCGAAGAACTGGTAGAGCGTGCCGATCGGCACATCGGCACGAGCTGCTACCTCCTCGCAGGTGAACGACTCGAATCCCACATCCACCAGCAATTCCCGCGACGCTGCGAGTAGCGCATCGAACTTGCGGCGACTACGTTCCTGGGTCGGACGTCGGCGGGGCAGGAGCTCCTGCGGGTCCGACTGCAGCTCCAGCGCCGGGTCCACACGGCGCGGTGCTTGCTTGCTGGCTGAAGACTCCACCGCCCCAGGCTATCGGTCTTTGCTCCGGATTCCGAAGACCCGTCCCGGTGGCTCGTCGGGTTTTGCCAGGACGTGGCCACCGATCGGGTGGTTTCCCGGGCGAACAATGTGATGGCCCACAAATAGCCGACGGCAGGAATTCCGCCACATCACCACCCGGCGACGAGAGCGACTGAGACCGGTCGGTTGGCGGCGTTCAACGTCCCCTGAAAGTCGCACCCGGCCCGCGGAGGAGTTCGGGCGTACTGCGCCGAAGGCCGGGTGGGACGGAATGCGCTCAGACGGAAAGGTCCCGTCGCAGCTTGGCCACATGGCCGGTGGCGCGAACGTTGTACTGCGCGACCTCGATCTTGCCCTCCTCGTCGACGAGGAAGGTGGAACGGATGACGCCCTGAACGGTCTTGCCGTACATCTTCTTCTCCCCGAATGCGCCCCACGCCTCGAGTGTGGACTTGTCCGGGTCGGACAGGAGCGGGAACGTCAGTTCCTCGGTGTCACGGAACTTGGCCAGCTTGGCCGGCTTGTCGGGGGAGATGCCGATCACGTCGATGCCGGCTCCGTTGAGTTCCACCAGATTGTCGCGGAAGTCGCACGCCTGCTTGGTGCAACCGGGGGTGCTGGCGGCCGGGTAGAAGTACACGACGACCTTGCGTCCGCGGTAGTCGGCGAGCGACACCTCGTTGCCGTCGGCATCGGGGAGGGTGAAGGCGGGTGGAGTGTCTCCGGGAGAGAGTCTGCTGTTGTCGGTCACGACACGTCACGCTACCGGGACGGCCCGACACCGGCGGTACATCCAATGGGGGAGACGGAGTCGCGGGTGGCGTGTTCTCGTCTACGGTTGACGCAAGTGTGGGATCTTCGCGATAGCGTCGCTCTCGCTGATCGAACCATTCGAACAAGTTGGAGGATACGTTGCCCAGGGACACCGACAGCATCGAGCGTGAAATCGAGAACGCGCGCAATCAGCTCGCAAGCACGCTCGACGAATTGACGGTCCGCACCAACCCGAAGCGTCTCGTGGAGAACACGAAGCAGACGCTGATCGCGAAGTTCAACGAGCCGGCGGTCAAGTACGGACTGATCGCCGTAGGTGCGGTGGTGGGGCTCCTGGTGCTCCGCAAGGCGCTGCGCTGACCGATTCGTGGTGACGCCGCCGGGACTGTGACCGCACATCCCGGCGGCTGTTCGCTTTTCGGGCGGAACAACAAGCGCAAGAAGAAAGGCCCTCACCTTCCGAAGAAGGTGAGGGCCTTTCCTGCAAGTGCGCCCACAGGGACTCGAACCCCGGACCCAGTGATTAAGAGTCACTTGCTCTACCAACTGAGCTATAGGCGCTCGCTCTTGCGAGACAGAACAGTAGCGGACCGCTTCTCGGGAATGCAAATCGCCTGGTCGACGCCTCGCTTACCTCCCCGGCACGAGATACAACCCGTAACAACAGCACCGCTGGTCACGATTGATATTCGAACGTTACTGGCACGCCCGGCGCTTGGTTGGAACCGGTCTCCGGCGGCTGGCATCATTGGAGACCACACGGTCTCGACGTGCTGATTCGTCTCGCGATGGCGAGGGGCGTGCCGGCTTGAACGTGACATCGGAGCGAGGACGTGAAGTGGGGTTAACCATGGGTGTGGGGCGCGGTAGGCGCATGCGTGCGCGATCGGTCTCGAAGACCGCGACGATTGTGGCGGCATCACTCGTATTCGCATTGTCGATCGCGGGATGCACGGTGTCCGACGCCGGCACCGTCACCTCGGAAGGGGAGGCGCCGATCGACTCCAATCCGGTCACCGAGTTGATCAAACCGAAGGTGACCGCATCGGCCACCGACGGAGCTGTCGGCTTCTCGCCGGGTCAGCCGGTCACCGTGTCGGTCGCAGACGGGACGCTGGCCGAGGTCACGATGTACAACCCCGAGGGTGTGCCGGTCGACGGCGCGATCGCACCCGACGGTCTGTCGTGGGTCAATACGGAACCGCTGGGCTACGACAAGGAATACCGGCTCGAAGCCAAGGCGAACGGACTCGGCGGCGCGACCACGTCGTCGTCGGTGTTCACCACCAGCGCGCCCGGTAACGTCACCAAGCCTTACGTGATGCCGGGCGATGGTGACGTGGTGGGCGTCGGCCAGCCGCTCGCCGTGCAGTTCGACGAAAACATCCCCGACCGACGGGCTGCCGAGGCTGCCATCACCGTCACGACGAATCCGCCCGTGGAGGGCGCGTTCTTCTGGGTCAACAACCGTGAGGTGCGGTGGCGTCCGCAGAACTTCTGGGCGCCCGGCACGACCGTCGATGTCAAGGTCGCCGTGTACGGCCGAGATCTCGGAGACGGACTGTTCGGACAGGAAGACGTCCACACCACGTTCACGATCGGTGACGCTCTCATCGCGACGGCCGACGACAACACCAAGCAGGTCACGTTCGAACGCAACGGTGAAGTGATCATGACGATGCCCACATCGATGGGTAAGGACGACACACCCACCGACAACGGCGTCTACATCATCGGCGACCGGTTCGCGAATCTCGTGATGGACTCGTCCACCTACGGAGTGCCCGTCAACTCTCCGCAGGGGTACAAGACGCCCGTCGACTGGGCCACGCGAATGTCCTACAGCGGCATCTTCTTCCACTCGGCGCCGTGGTCGGTGGGACAGCAGGGCTATTCCAACGTCAGTCACGGTTGCCTCAACCTCAGTCCCGCCAACGCGAAGTGGGTGTACGACAACACCAAGCGGGGAGACATCGTCGTCGTGAAGAACACGGTCGGCGGCACACTGTCGGGCACCGACGGCCTCGGCGACTGGAACATTCCCTGGAACGTGTGGAAGGCGGGCAACGCCAGCGACTGAGTCCCTGGGACTGAACGCAGACAAGAAAGCCCCCGGCCGAGGCCGGGGGCTTTCTGTTGGGGTGAGTGACGGGACTCGAACCCGCGACAGCCAGGATCACAACCTGGTGCTCTACCAACTGAACTACACTCACCATGCGCTTTCGGCAGCCACCCGGAGGCGGTTACTTCGGCGAGGAAGATACTAGCGCGTCCGATGCCCGAGAAGCCAATCGGTATGTCAGGCGGGCCCGAGTTCTTCGACGATGGCGGCGATGTCGCTGGTAGACGGGCCGGGGTCGGGCACGAAGGCCGTTTTTCGGTAGTACCGCAGTTCGCGGATCGACTCCTTGATGTCGGCGAGGGCCCGGTGGGCGAGGCCCTTTTCGGGCTGCCCGAAGTAGATCCGGGGATACCAACGACGGCACAGCTCCTTGATGGAGCTCACATCTATCATCCGGTAGTGCAGGTAGGTGTCGAGGTCGGGCATGTCGCGCGCGATGAATCCGCGATCCGTTGCAATGGAGTTACCGGCGAGCGGTGCGGTGCCCGCCACGGGAACATGCTCGCGGATGTAGGCCAGCACCTGCTGCTCGGCGTCGGCGAGCGTGACCGTCGACTTGCGGACTTCCTCGGTCAGTCCCGAAGTCTGATGCATCTTGGTCACGACATCCGGCATGGCGGCGAGCGCTTCGTCGTCGGCGTGGATGACGATGTCGACACCCTCACCGAGAACGTTCAGCTCGCTGTCCGTGACCAGAGCGGCGATCTCGATCAGCTTGTCGGTACCGAGCCGGAGGCCCGTCATTTCACAGTCGATCCACACAAGTTTGTCCTGCACCAGGAACACAGTAGTCACGTGGGTCACGGGCTAAGGTCTGCGGTGGACACTTTCTCCCGACGTTCGTGATCCGAGGAGGGCTTCGATGACCCAGCAATCGCAGAACGGCGGGGCCGCCCCGACTCCCGCGCAGAAGGCGGAGGCGGCCAGAGCTGCCGCGGTCGAAGCGGCGAGGATTGCCGCCGAGGCCGCGGCCGCCGCGGAGGTGGCGGAGAAGGAAGCGCGGGAGGCGGAGCCGCAGGGCGCGACTGCCGCACCGCCTCTGTCGGGGCCTGCCGCAGAAATCGCGACGGGGTACTCGTCGGCTGGTGTAGCGCTCGAGCTCGGTACCGTCCTCGTCGACGGAGTTGTCGATCCCGCGGCCAGGGTGGGTCCGGATACCGCTCGCGACGATCAACCGGCACGGCTTAGTGGCCGGTGCCACCGGGATCGGCAAGACCAAGACCCTGCAGGGAATGGCCGAGCAGCTGTCGGCGGCAGGTGTTCCCGTGGTGATGGCCGATGTGAAGGGCGACCTCTCCGGCTTGTCGAGGCCGGGAGAGACGAACGAGAAGATCACCGCTCGTGCCGCCGAAACCGGCGACGGTGACTGGGCGCCGGCGGGTTCGCCAGTGGAGTTCCTTTCCTTGGGTACGGAGGGTGTCGGCATCCCCGTGCGGGCCACCATCACTGCATTCGGCACGATCCTGCTCAGTAAGGTGCTGGGCCTCAACGCCACTCAGGAGTCGACTCTCGGGCTCATCTTTCACTGGGCCGACACTCGGGGTCTGGCGCTGCTCGATCTGAAGGATCTGAGGTCGGTCATCGCTCACCTCACCAGCGACGACGGCAAGGCCGACCTGGCGGTCATCGGCGGAGTGTCGCCGGCCACGGCGGGTGTGATCCTCAGGGCACTGGTCAATCTCGAGGCGGAGGGCGGTGACACCTTCTTCGGTGAACCCGAGTTCGCCACCGAAGATCTGCTCCGATTCGACAGTGACGGGCGAGGCGTCATCACGCTGTTCGAACTGGGCGCGCAGGCCGCCCGTCCCGCCCTCTTCTCCACCTTCCTGATGTGGGTACTGGCCGATCTGTTTCAAACGTTGCCCGAGGAAGGAGATCTGGACAAGCCGAAGCTCGTCTTCATCTTCGACGAGGCGCATCTCCTGTTCACCGACGCGTCGAAGGCGTTCCTGCAGCAGGTGGAGCAGACGGTCAAGCTGATCCGCTCCAAAGGTGTCGGCGTCTTCTTCTGCACTCAATTACCGACGGACGTCCCCAATGCGGTGCTGTCACAACTGGGTGCACGCATCCAACATGCGTTGCGCGCGTTCACGCCGGACGATCAGAAGGCGCTGAACAAAACGGTACGCACGTACCCGAAGACGCAATTCTATGATCTGGAGAAGGCGCTCACATCCCTCGGTATCGGCGAGGCGATCGTGACGGTGCTCTCCGAGAAGGGTGCGCCGACGCCGGTGGCGTGGACCAGGATGCGGCCACCACGTTCACTCATGGACACCATTGGCAACGACGCCATTCGGGGCGCGGCGGCGTCGAGCCCGCTGGCGCAGAGATACGGTCGGACCGTCGACCGCGAATCGGCGTACGAGAAGCTGACCGCGAAGGTCGCGGGAGCACCTGCGACCGATGAGGACATCGATCTGCCATCGCTGCCGGACCTGCCCGCGCCTGCGGAGCCCGTCGGGCCGAACATGGCCGAGCAGATTCTGGGCAATCCGGCGGTCAAGAGTTTCCTGAGGTCGGCGGCCTCGGCCGCAGGACGAGAGATCTCGCGCAGCATCTTCGGCACCGGGCGCCGCCGGCGGCGCTGACATCGGCTGCGCTCGGGGCGAACGTACCGTTCAGCGCGGTGGAAGCGTCGAACGGTACATTCGCCGCCGTCTAGTTGCCCAACTTCTTGTAGAAACTTCCCACGATCGGCGCCACGACTGCGCGCGGACTGTACTGTCCCGCAACGGACATCGCCTTACTGATGATGCCCGGCACCACACGCATCTTGTTGTCGGCCAAGCCGTCGAGCGACACCTTGGCGGTGTATTCGCTGGAGATCCACAGGAAGTCGGGGACCAGCTTGTCGACGATGGACGCGTCCGCGGGGTCGGGTTCCTCGGTGCGGACCGGTCCCGGGGCGAGCAGGGTCACGCCGACCCCCGAGCCCTTGAGTTCGCCGCGCAGCGACTCGGAGAAGGTGTTGACGAAGGCCTTCGTAGCCGCGTAGGTGGCGTTGTGGGGGATGGGCATGTTGCCTGCCGCCGATCCGACCATCAGGATCGCGCCGGACTTGCGTTCCAGCATGCCCGGAAGCACGGCGAGGGTGAGATCATGAACGGCAACGGCATTCAGTTCGACCTGCGCCCGTTCGTAGGCGGGATCGAGGTCGGCGACCGCGCCGAACGTTGCTATGCCGGCGTTGTTGCACAGCACGCTGATCTCCCGGCCGGCGATCTCGTCGACCAGGGCGGAACGTGCGTCACGATCGGACAGGTCGCACGCCCGCACGTCCACCTCGACACCGTGTTCGGCACGGAGCGTCGCCGCCAACGACTCCATGACCTCGCCGCGCCGGGCGACGAGGATGAGGGAATGACCACGGGAGGCGAGATCCCTGGCCAGCGCCTCGCCGATACCGGACGAGGCGCCGGTGACGACGGCGCGGGCACTGGGGGTGGGGTTCGGCAAACTCACGGTCAGTCAGCGTAGTGCGTCAGATGCGCGCCGCGAGCCGGGTGCCCTGTTCGATGGCGCGTTTGGCATCGAGTTCGGCTGCGACGTCGGCGCCGCCGATGACATGGGTGCTGACCCCGGCGACGGTCAGCTCGTCGACCAGGTCGCGCACGGACTCCTGACCTGCGCAGATCACCACGTTGTCGACGGCGAGGGTGCGGGGCTTCTCGCGTTTGTCGCCGAAGGTGATGTGGAGTCCCTCGTCGTCGATGCGCTCGTAGTTGACGCCGGACAACTCGTGCATGCCCTTGTTCTTCAGGGCGGCGCGGTGCACCCAGCCCGTCGTTTTCGCGAGCCCCGCCCCGATACGCCCGCTCTTACGCTGGAGGAGGTACACCTCACGAGGCGACGGCTCGGGTATGGGTGTGGTGAGGGCGCCGGCCGCGGCCTCGGGTTCGGTGACCCCCCACTCCTGCTTCCATTCCTTCAGGTCGAGAGTCGGTGAGTGTTCGTGGGTGAGAAACTCGCTGACGTCCACGCCGATGCCGCCGGCACCGATCACGGCAACCGACTTTCCGACCGACTTCCCACCGCGCACCACCTCGGGGTACGTGAGCACTGTGGGATGGTCGATGCCGGGAATCGACGGGAGGCGCGGGGTGACGCCGGTGGCGATCACCACCTCGTCGTAGTGGCCGACGAGATCGACCGCTGCGACGCGGGTGTCGAGCCGGACATCCACACCGGCGAGTGCGAGTTGCCGGTTGTAGTAGCGAATGGTCTCCGCGAACTCCTCCTTGCCGGGGATCTTGCGGGCGATGCCGAACTGGCCCCCGATTTCGGAGTCCGCCTCGAACAGCGTCACCGTGTGGCCGCGCTGCGCTAGGCCGAGCGCCGCGGACAATCCCGCGGGGCCGGCGCCCACGACCGCGACGCGCTTCGCGGTCCGGGTGGGGGAGAGCGTCAGTTCCGTCTCCCGGCCCGCACGTGGATTCAGCAGGCAGGACACGTGCTTGCGGACGAAGGCGTGGTCGAGGCACGCCTGGTTGCACGCGATGCAGGTGTTGATCTCGTCCGAGTTTCCGGCTTCGGCCTTGCGGACCCAGTCGGGGTCGGCGAGCATCGGGCGGGCCATCGAGATCAGCTGAGCATCACCGCGGGTGAGTATTTCCTCCGCGACCTCGGGCATGTTGATCCGATTGGACGCGGCCACCGGAATGTTCACGTGCTTCTCGAGCTTGCCGGTGATGTCGGCGAACGCCGCACGCGGCACCGACGTGACGATGGTGGGGACGCGGGATTCGTGCCAGCCGATGTCGGTGTTGATGATCGTGGCACCGGCAGCTTCCACGTCCTTGGCCAGAGCGACGATGTCGTCCCACGTCTGACCGCCTTCCACGAGATCGGCCATCGACAAGCGGAAGATGATGATGAAGTCGCGGCCCACGGCGGCCCGGGTGCGGCGAACTATCTCGACGGCGATCCGGCGGCGGTTCTCAGGCGTACCACCCCACTCGTCGGTCCGCTTGTTGGTGCGTTCGCACAGGAACTGATTGATGAAGTAGCCCTCACCCGCCATGATTTCGACGCCGTCGTAGTTCGCCCGCTGTGCCAGCCGCGCGCACCGTACGAAGTTGCGGATCTGCCAGCGGACGCCGCGGCCGGTGAGTCTCCGGGGGCGGAACGGGTTGATCGGGGCCTTGATGGAGGAGGCGGAGACGCTGAACGGCTGATAGCTGTAACGGCCTGTGTGCAGGATCTGCAGGGCGATCATGCCGCCCTCGTCGTGCACGGCCTGGGTAATCGCACGGTGCCGCCGGGCCTCCACCCGGTTGGTGAGCTTGGCCCCGAAAGGCAGCAGCCAGCCGGTGCGGTTGGGGGCGTACCCACCGGTGACGATCAGGGCGACACCGCCGCGGGCGCGCTCGGCGAAGTACGCCGCCAGTCGAGGTACGTCCTTGGCGCGGTCTTCGAGGCCGGTGTGGATCGAACCCATGATCACCCGGTTCTTCAGAGTCGTGAAGCCGAGGTCCAGCGGGGCGAGGAGCTGGGGAAACTGTGTCATGCGGCGTGTCCTTACTTCGTGAGGGCGTCGAGTACTTCTTGGCACCAGCCGGCGAACCCCTCTTCGACGCGGATGCCGCCGCGCAGGACGAGGTACTGGTGAAGGGCGGTGCCGGAGAGTTGGTCCGGCGCCGGGAAGTCACGTTTTTCGATCATTCGGTAGATCTCGAGCCGGGCAGCGTGGCCGTCGCGGTGGCGGGCGACTTCGGCGGCCAGTGCGGGAATATCGCCTTGCTGGGCGGCGCGGATTTTGACCGCAAGCTCGTTACGCAGGTGATTCGGTTCGGTGGGCTCGGCGATCCAACGCTGCAACTCGGCGCGACCTGCCGCGCTGACCCGATACACCTTCTTGTCCGGCCGGCTGTCCTGCGCTACGACTTCGGCATCAACCCACCCGGCTTCGTCCATGCGCTTGAGCAGCCGATAGATCTGCTGGTGAGTGGCGCTCTGGAAGAAGCCGATCGATTTGTCGAATCGGCGTGCCAATTCATACCCCGACCCGGAATGTTCGGTGAGGGAGACGAGAAGCGCATGTTCGAGTGCCACGCAGAAAGTATGTATGCAACGAAGTGCCTATGCAACTAAGTGCACACAATCCCCTCGGTGCGAGTGGGACGTTGCGTCGGAGAGTACGAACGACCCGTGCGCTCACATAGGCTCGCGACATGAGCACCGAAGTTCGTCCGCCCGCCGGGATCGGTGAGGCTGCGACGCGCAAACAGGTCGTCGCGTGGGGTCTCTGGGACTGGGGGTCAGCCGCCTTCAATGCGGTGATCCTCACGTTCGTCTTTTCCGTTTACCTCACCGACGCAGTGGGGGAGGACCTCGAAGGATCGATCTCTGCGAGCACCTGGCTCGGGTGGTCGCTGGGGATCGCCGGATTCCTTATAGCGGTGCTGGCGCCGGTCACCGGGCAGCGATTCGACGCCGCAGGACGGCGCAAGCGCGCGCTCGGTGTCCTCACCTTCGCGACCGTGGCCTGCATGGCCGGCATGTTCTTCGTCCGCGACTCGGTCGAGTACCTCTGGCTCGGTCTGGTGTTGCTTGCTGCCGGTTCGGTGATCTTCGAGCTCGCCGGTGTGCCGTACAACGCCATGTTGCGGCAGGTGTCGACGCCGTCGAATATAGGTCGGGTGTCCGGCTTCGGTTGGGCAATGGGCTATTTCGGCGGAATCGTGCTTCTTCTGTTGTGCTACTTCGGCTTCATCGCCGGTGACGGGGACACCCGCGGAGCACTGGGGTTCACTACGGACGGTGGCCTGAACATCCGGATGGTGGCGCTGCTCGCGGCGATCTGGTTCGCCGTCTTCGCGATACCTGTGCTGCTGAAAGTTCCCGAACTGCCGCGGCCCCAGGTCGATCCGGGCGCCGACAAGGCCGGTTTCGTGGAGTCGTATCGGATTCTCTGGCGAGATTTGCGCAGCCTCTGGTCTGTCGACCGCCGCACCGTGTACTTCCTCGGCGCCAGTGCGCTCTTCCGCGACGGACTGGCCGGGGTGTTCACGTTCGGTGCTGTCCTCGCCGTCAATGTGTACGGCATCAGTGCCGGAGATGTGCTGCTGTTCGGTGTCGCGGCAAATATCGTCTCCGCCGTCGGCGCACTCACGGCAGGCCGCTTCGACGACCGGGTGGGTCCCAAGACGGTCATCGCGGCGTCGCTGGCCGCGATGATCGTCGTCGGCATCATCTTGACGTTTGTGTCCGGACCGGGAATGTTCTGGATCTTCGGTCTCCTGCTGTGCCTTTTCGTGGGACCCGCGCAGTCCTCGTCGCGCACGTTCCTCGCGAGGATCACGCCGCCCGGCCGCGAGGGGCAGATGTTCGGTCTGTACGCGACGACCGGACGCGCGGTCTCGTTCCTGTCGCCGACGCTGTTCGGACTCTTCGCGTGGTGGTTCGGCGCAGACCGGGCCGGGATCGTAGGTTTGCTGATCGTGCTGGCCCTCGGACTCGCGGCCCTGACCGTGGTGCGTGCCCCGGAGCGGAGCTGACGCCTCCCGCGTCAGCTCCCAGAGACGACAATCAGCGGGCGGCCATTCCGGCCCGCCGAAGTATCGCCTCGGCGAGGTCCTCGGGGCACTGCTCGGGGATCCAGTGCGTCGCGTCGTCGAGGACGACGAACTCGTATGGTGCGTCCACGAACTCGCCACACTTCTCGGCTCCGGCGCGGCCCAGCGCTGTGTCGCCGGTACTCCAGACGTAGGTGGTGGGGACCGTGACGGCGGGGGTCTGGTCGAAAGCTCTTGTCATTGCCCGGTACCAGTTCAGGGCTCCGGTGAGCGCTCCCGGCTCGGTGAGGAGTGCGACGTGCCGGTCGACGAGTTCCGGCGGGACGACATCGCCGAACATCGCCCGCAGCGACTGCGCTTTCTCGCGCAGGAGCACATGTTCGGCCTTGCCCTCCATCCGCAGCAGGCGAATGTAGGACGACCGTTCTTTCTGGTCGGCGTCCTCGCGCAGCGCCCAGCCGAAGGCGCCCGGATGAGGCACCGAAACGGTCGTGAGTGATGTGATTCGGCCGGGGTGTCGCGCCGCCACGACCCACGCAACGATGGCGCCCCAGTCATGGCCTACGAGATGCGCTTTCTCGAGGCCGAGTGCGTCCAGGAGAGCGATGACGTCCCCGACGAGGTGGTCGATGCGGTAGGCGTCGGTACCCTCTGGCCGCGCACCAGCCGAATATCCACGCTGATTCGGTGCATAGGTCCGCATCCCGGACCGTGCGAGGAGGGCGGCGACCGGCGTCCACGACGCAGCGCTTTCCGGAAACCCGTGCAGGAGAACGGCTGCTTCGCCGTCGGAAGGGCCGTTGACGGTGACGTCGAAGGTCAGGTCGCCAATGGGGATGGACACGTGTTCGGAGGTTGGCAGCACGGCCCCCACCGTACGGCGGCAGGGTCAACTCCTCCGGGGATTCCACGCCGTCATGCCGAGCATGATGAGCCGTAGCTGGCGTTCGGCGCGGGCGACCACCTCGGCTTCGGTACGCACGCCGGGACGGTCGGCTTCGAGGAGGTCGACGACGACGGCGAACATCGTGGAGACGATCAGGTCGGCCGCCATCTCGAGGTCGTCGGCGTCCCACGACTCGAGGCCGCCGATTCGCGTGAGATCCACGGTCAGCTCGCTGACGAACAGTCGCATCTCGGTGGCGATGGCGCGGCGGATCTCGGGAACACCGCCGTAGCGCTCCCGACTGAGGAAGCGGAACTGTGCCTCGTGAGTGCGGACCTGGCGGACGAGGATGTCGAGAGACGCGCCCGCGCTCTTGGTACTCGGGTTGCGACGGGCATCGCGCAGCATCTGTCGCAGCATTCGCATGCTCTCCTCGACGAGAACGACGCCGAGTTCCTCGATGGACGCGAAGTGCCGATAGAACGCAGTGGGCACGATTCCTGCATGGCGGGCAATTTCCCGCAGGCTCACACCCGCGAAGCTCCGATCCGCCATGAGGTCGAGGGTGCCGTCCAAGAGGGCCTTCCGGGTGCGCTCTTTACGTGCTGCCCTGCTCTCGGGTTCCGCACCGGCCGACTGACTCACGGCACCGAGTCTATTCGTGGCGACGGGAGCGTCGATCACGAGGACGTCGGCTGCCGCACCGTCCGTAACCACGGGCTGACCGTATTGCTCGTCCGTCATGTCTTTCCGATCTGTGCGAGGTGACGGCACTCGCGTGTGTGCCTGCCGTCACATTTCGATTGACAACTACCTGTCTGCACCTGTCACACTATTGTCAGTGTACAACCGTGCACTCAAATGGAGGAGGCTGCCGTGTCAGTTGCTCACACCAGTCGTCCGGCGGAGGGACGCAGGTTCTCGCTGCTGTCGTTGTTCGAGGCGTTGGCCACTCCGCATCAGCTCGACCGTTACCTCGAACTCGTCACGCCGATGGTCACTGTGCGTGATCTGCGAGCCGAGGTGCTCGCGGTCGATCGGTCGACCGCGGACACCGTCACGCTCACGCTGCGCCCGACCCGTCAGTGGCGCGGATTCAGCGCTGGACAGTTTGTGCAGGTAGGGGTAGTGATCGACGGAGTTCGCCACACTCGTTGCTACTCGCCGGCCAACGCTCAGTCGTCGCCGGACGGCACCATCGAGTTGACGATCAAGGCGCACCCCGACGGCCTCGTGTCGCAGTATCTACACGAAAACGCCCGGCCCGGACTGATCCTCGACCTGTCGCAGGCAGCGGGGGAATTTGTCCTGCCGACCACCCGGCCGCGCCGAGTTCTGCTCGTGAGTGGTGGCAGCGGGATCACCCCGGTCCTCTCGATGCTTCGCACTCTCGTCGAGGAGAAGCACGCGGGAAGCGTGACTTTTCTGCACTACGCGTACACCGAAAACGACGTCGCCTATCTGGACGAGCTTCGCGAGCTTGCCGACGCCAACCCCAACGTCAACCTCGTGCTGGCGTACACCGATCAGGAGACCGGCGGACATCTGCACGGCTTCTTCGGGCAGAAGCATCTCGATGCGGTCGCGCCCTGGTACGCCGAGGCCGAGACCTTTCTCTGCGGTCCGCCCGGCCTGATGCGTGGTGTTCGGGAGGTGTACCGCGAACTCGGCATCGAGGACCGTCTCCACACCGAGGAGTTCGCTCCCGCCGCGACGCCGGTCGAGGGTGAGGCCGGTGGTGAGCTGTCCTTCACGGCCAGTGGAGTCACGGCCGACAACTCCGGTGGGACCCTGCTGGAACAGGCCGAGGCCGCCGGACTTCATCCCGAGTACGGCTGCCGGATGGGCATCTGCTTCTCCTGCACCGCGGTGAAGAAATCGGGATGCACCAAGAACGTACGTACCGGCGACACCGACACCGATCCGGACAAGGCCATTCAGTTGTGTGTCTCGGTCCCTGTCGGCGACGTCGCCCTCGACATCTGACTCACTCGACATCACACTTGGAGACCGACATGTTTGGACTCTCACTTTCGTTCCTGCCGTTCGTCGACGGCTCGGACGACACACGTTCGACAGCCCCCGTTGTGCTCACGCACGACCAGGTCGAGGAAATCGGCCGGGAACTCGACGCACTTCGTGATCGCACCGTTGCCGATCTCGGCGCGGAGGACCGCGAGTACATCTACAAGATCATCAAGGCCCAGAGGGGCTTCGAGGTCGCCGGCCGCGGGCTGATGTACCTCGGGTTCTTTCCGCCCGCCTGGATCGCGGGCGTCGGTGCCCTGGGGATCTCGAAGATCCTCGACAACATGGAAATCGGCCACAACGTCATGCACGGCCAGTACGACTGGATGCGTGAACCGGGACTGAACTCGCGGGTCTTCGAATGGGACACCGTGTGCCCGGCCGACCAGTGGAAGCACTCCCACAACTACATGCATCACACGTACACGAACATCCTGGGGCGCGACCGGGACATCGGCTACGGCATCTTGCGGATCGACGAGGCCCAGAAGTGGAATCCGTACTACCTCGGCAACCCCGTCTACGCCTTCCTGTTGATGATGCTGTTCGAGTGGGGCGTCATGTTGCACGACCTCGAGGCCGAGAACGTCATTCAGGGCAAGAGGAAGTGGCACGACGTCAAGCCGCTACTCAAAGGGTGGTGGAACAAGGCCGGGCGCCAGGTGCTCAAGGACTACGCGATCTTCCCTGCACTGACCGGACCGTTGTTCATTCCCACGCTGCTCGGCAACGTCACCGCCAACCTGATCCGCAACGTGTGGGCGTACTCGATCATCTTCTGCGGCCACTTCCCCAGCGGTGTCCAGAGTTTCACCGAGGACGAGACCGCGGAGGAGACTCGCGGCGAGTGGTACGTGCGGCAGATGCTCGGCAGCGCCAACATCGAGGGCAGCCCGCTGTTCCACATCATGTCGGGCAACCTCTCTCACCAGATCGAGCATCACCTGTTCCCGGACCTGCCGGCCCACCGCTACCCGGAGCTGGCCCCCCAGGTGAAGGCGCTGTGCGAGAAGCACGGACTTCCCTACAACACCGGTGGCTTCTTCAAGCAGATCGGCTCCGTGTGGGGGAAGATCTTCAAGCTGGCGCTCCCGCCCGGCCTCCTCTCGTCCGACACCCCTCCCGGTGTTATCGTCGAGCGGCAGAAGACTGCAGCCTGAGAGGCGAAACACATGGTGGGGAAGTTCGAACGGCGCAAGGACACCGTGCAGGAACTGACGGAATCCGCGGCCACGCACGTGGGACACATCGCGACCATCATCGCCGGCGCGGTTCGCGACGTCACCCGGGAGATCGGTGACTGGGTGTCGGACGGAATCGAGATGCGGGAGGCCGCGAAGAAGGCCCGCGAGGACGAAGGCTTGGACGACAAGCCGATCGACTGATGACGAGACAGGAGGGCACGGCCGATGCGGCCGTGCCCTCCTGTCGTCTCGGGACCGCTCGGTCAGATGACGCCGAGTGAGATCATTGCGTCGGCCACCTTGACGAAGCCGGCGATGTTCGCGCCGTGGACGTAATCGCCGGGCATCCCGTACTCGTCGGCGGTGGCGACGGTGCGGTCGTGGATGCCGCGCATGATCCCGGCCAGTCGCTCGTCGGTGTACTCGAAGCTCCACGAGTCGCGGGACGCGTTCTGCTGCATCTCGAGTGCCGACGTTGCGACACCGCCGGCGTTGGCGGCCTTGCCTGGCGCGAAGGCCACGCCGGCGTCGCGAAACACCTGTACTCCCTGAGGGGTGGTCGGCATGTTCGCGCCTTCGGCGACGGCCTCGACGCCATTGGCCACCAAAGTCTTGGCAGCTGCTTCGTCGAGTTCGTTCTGGGTGGCGCAGGGAAGTGCGACATCACATCGGACGTCCCAGATAGATCCGTTCGGGATGAATCTCGCGTGCGGCACGGTATCGGCGTATTCGCCGATGCGCCCGCGCCGCACCTCCTTGATCTCCTTCAGGAGGTCGACGTCGAGGCCCTTCTCGTCGACGACATATCCCGACGAATCCGAGCACGCAACCGCGACGCCGCCGAGCTGGTGGATCTTCTCGATGGCATGGATGGCGACGTTTCCGGAGCCGGAGATCACCACCGTCTTCCCGTCCAACGAGGTGCGTGCTGCGTGCAACATCTCGGCGACGAAGTAGGCCACTCCGTAACCGGTGGCCTCGCGCCGCACCTGTGAACCGCCCCAGGTGAGGCCTTTGCCGGTGAGGACACCCGACTCGTAGGAATTGGTGAGGCGTTTGTACTGACCGAACAGATAGCCGATCTCGCGTCCACCGACACCGATGTCCCCGGCAGGGACGTCGACGTACTCGCCGATGTGGCGGTGCAGTTCGGTCATGAAGGACTGGCAGAAACGCATGATCTCGGCGTCCGAACGGCCCTTGGGGTCGAAGTCGGAACCCCCTTTGCCACCACCGATCGGGAGTCCGGTGAGTGCGTTCTTGAAGATTTGCTCGAAACCGAGGAACTTCACGATTCCGAGATTCATGCTCGGGTGGAAGCGGAGACCGCCCTTGTAGGGGCCGAGCACACTGTTGTACTGCACCCGAAATCCGCGATTGACGTGCACACTTCCGGCGTCGTCCACCCAGGGCACTCGGAAGATGATTTGTCGTTCGGGCTCGCACAGGCGCTCGATCAGCCCGGAATCCGCGTAGTGCGGGTGATGGTCGAGAACGATCTGAAGCGACTCGAACACTTCTGCCGCCGCCTGATGGAACTCCGGTTCGCCCGCATTGCGTAGGCGGACCTGTTCATAGATTTCGGCTACTCGGTCGCGCGTTGACACCCACATCCACCCATCTGCCGCTGTGAGGCTTTCTTTACCTTACATTTAGGCGAACTATAGACGTCGGTGAGAAAGTGCAGGTGCCGGCGCCGGGATCAGGTGGTTCGGGTGCGTGAACGAGCCCGCATCGCGACGGCGGCTTGGTCGACCTCGCCGCCACAATGCCTGCAGCGATGTTCGAGTTCGAGCACATGTCCGCAGTCGTGCAGTAGTTCGGAGGCCGGCTCCTCCACCGCCCACTTGCTACCCCACTCGAACAGCGACAGCAGGAGCGGCCGAAGCTCCTCCCCGGCCCGGGTCAGGTGGTACTCGAACCTGGGAGGCCGCTCGGAATACTGCCGACGTTCGATGACGCCTACCTCTTCCAGTTTGCGAAGGCGTGCGGTGAGGATGTCACGCGAGACGCCGATGTAGCCGGCGATCTTGTCGAAGCGATGCACTTCGTAGCTCAGCTCGCGAATGACGAGCATGGACCAACGGTCGCCGATGAGTTCCATGGTGGCGGCGATCGCGCAGGGGCGCGGCGCCAGCGGCATGCGGTCCATGGCCATCTTCGGCGTCGTTCGATCGGTTCGACCCTCGTTCATGTCTCCATCATAGAGGGTTGTGTTTTCCAACTCATGGCGAATACGCTGACCGGACACAGTCAGTTGGATATCCAGACTTACTCGAAGGGGTCGTCATGACCAAGATTCACGACCGATCTGTCCTCGTCACCGGGGCCAATCGCGGACTAGGCCGCGCTTTCGTCACCGAGGCCCTCTCGCGCGGGGCGCGAACTGTCTACGCGGCGGCACGCGACGCGTCGACGATCGTCGACCACCCCCAGGTGGTACCGGTGACCCTGGATGTGACCGATCCTGAATCCGTCTACGCTGCAGCGCAATACGTGGGCGACATTGGTGTGCTGATCAACAATGCCGGAATTTATCTCGGCGAGTCACCACTCGCCGGTGACCTCGGCAAGATGCGCCGCGAACTCGAAACCAACCTCTTCGGCCCCCTGAATGTGACCAGGGCGCTCGCCCCCATCATCGCCGCCAACGGTGGTGGTGCGGTGCTCAACGTCCACTCGGTGCTGTCGTGGCTGGCGGTGGGTGGGTCGTACAGCGTCTCCAAGGCGGCGATGTGGAGTGCCACCAACGCGATGCGCCTGGAGCTCGCGGAACGGAACATTCAGGTGGTCGGGCTGCATCTGGCGTACATGGACACCGACATGACCGCGGGCCTCGACGTCCCCAAGATCTCGGCACCCGAGGTTGCCCGGTTGGCGTTCGACGGCGTGGAGTCGGGCGTCACGGAGGTGCTGGCCGACGATGTCAGCCGTACTGTGAAAGCAGCACTCGCCGGGGAACTCGAGGGCCTGTATCCGCAGCTCGCGGCCCAGGTCGTTGGGTAGGACGCGAAATAAGGAAACCCGCCACTCGCGGAGGCAGGTGACGGGTTCCCGAGCATCCGTCCTGTCGGGTGGGACGGTGCGACAACAGACTAGGCGGTCTGTTTCCTACGCGCGAGTACCGGGCGCTGAGTTCGGAAGCGGGATGAAATACCTACCAGGCGTCTGCGGCACGTTCGCGTGAACAGAGACATCGATTCGCACCTGTTCCTACGGCGTCGCGCGCCTACTGCGCAGCGCGATGCGGACGGAAACGCCGCGGATCGTGGGTTCGATCGTGCTCGGTGCACAGGCCACATCCGGTTCCCGCGACGGCGGGAAACCGGATGTGTGCCTATGCGGTGGCGCACTTGTGCCTTATGTGCCCCCGGCAGGATTCGAACCTGCGACCAAGAGATTAGAAGGCTCTTGCTCTATCCCCTGAGCTACGGAGGCGCGGTCGAAATATTACCTGTTGCCCGGACGCTGCTCGAGCACGGCTGCACAGCTCGTGTCGTCAGCTGATGGCAGCAGCCCATAGCAGTAGCCCGGCCAGAACGAGCTCCACGACAAAGTAGAACCAGACGGGGTAGAAACGCTGGGGTCGATCGACGAGCCCGGCGACGATGCGCCCCACGATCATGCCGACGAGTGCCACGGCCACCACGACGGCGGCCACCGATCTGATGCCCTCGACGTCGAACGCGGCGAATCCGAGCAACGCAGCCACCGCGACGCCGAATCCGCCGTACACCGCACGAACCTCGGCGCGGGCGGTCGGCGAGTCGGCGGTCAACCCGAACGGCGCCACGAGACGGGCAGGCATGAGCAGGCCGTAGAGGCCCATCCCTGCGAAGAACAACGCCACCAGAATGATCAGAAGCGCGGCCATACTGTCTCCTCGACTCCGCGGAACGGGCTTCCGCCGACGGTAGCGGAGCATCCGCCGACCCTCGGTCTCCGACACGGCGTCGTAGGTCCTACCCTGGAGGTATGGCTACACCCCAGCTCACGGCCTCCGACTCGACGTCCAACAGTCCGGCTCGGTCCGATTCCACGGCCCTGTTCGTCGTGGCGGGACTCATTGCCGGGCTGGTCGCTGCACTCGTCGTCGGCTTGTCTGCCGCTCAGGCCCTCGTGCTGCTCGGCATCCCGGATCCGGGACCGGTCACCACCTATGGGCTGCCTGCGTTGCGGGCGGTGTCGGAGATCGCGGCCGTCGTCACCATCGGATCACTCCTGCTCGCCGCCTTCTTCGCACCGCCGCAGAAGTCGGGGGTACTGGACGTGGACGGCTACCGCGCGGTTCGCACGGCGTCCTATGGCGCCATCGTGTGGGCGGCGTCCGCGCTGGTCCTCGTTCCACTGACGCTGTCGGACACCTCTGGGCAACCGTTCACGGAAGCGGTGAAGCCGAGCAACATGTTCGCCGCGATCGACCAGGTGGAATTGGCCGGGGCGTGGCGCTGGACGGCGATCATCGCGATCGTCCTCGCGATCGTGTCCCGGTTGGTGCTGCGATGGTGGTGGACGCCGATCCTGCTCGTCGCAGGCATTCTGGGGCTGATGCCGCTGGCTCTGACCGGGCACTCGTCTTCCGGCGGCTCCCACGACCTGGCTACCAACAGCCTGATCCTGCACCTGGTTGCGGCATCGCTGTGGGCCGGCGGGCTCTTCGCCCTGCTCGCGCACGCCCGTCGGCGAGGCGCCCACACCGATGTCGCGGCGAGGCGTTTCTCCTCGGTGGCAACCGTGTGTTTCGCCGTGATGGCAGCCAGCGGCGTGATCAACGCCCTGGTGCGTGTGCCCATCGGCGACCTCGTCGACACCACCTACGGGCGCCTGGTGGTGGCCAAGACGGTCGCGCTCGTCCTCCTCGGCGGGTTCGGCTGGGCGCAACGCCGGCGGGCTCTGCCCGCACTGCAGAAAGACCCCTCGAACCGCGGCAACCTCATCAGGTTCGCGGGCGCGGAAGCCATTGTCTTCGCCGCGACGATCGGTCTCGCTGTCGGATTGGGTCGGACGCCCCCGCCTGCACCGACTAGAGCACCGACTCTCACCGAGGTCGAACTCGGTTACAACCTCTCCGGACCGCCGACGTTCGCCCGACTGATGTTGGACTGGCGGTTCGATCTGCTCTACGGCACCGCTGCACTGGTGCTCGCCGTCGTCTATCTACTCGGTTTGCGCAAGCTCCACCGCCGCGGCGACAGCTGGCCGCTCGGCCGGGCGCTCGCCTGGATGTGCGGATGCGCGGTGCTCCTCCTGGCCACGTCGTCCGGGGTGGGGCGCTACGCACCCGCGGTGTTCAGCGTGCACATGGGTGCGCACATGGCGCTGTCCATGCTGGCCCCGGTTCTCCTCGTTCTCGGGGCTCCGATCACTCTCGCGCTGCGAGCACTCGATCCGGCGGGCAAGGACGGTGTGCCGGGGCTACGGGAATGGATCCTGGCCGCGCTGCACAGCCGGTTCTCGCAATTCATCACTCACCCCCTCGTCGCGGCGGCTCTGTTCGTCGGCGGCTTCTATGCGCTGTACCTCGGCGGAATCTTCGGCGCCACCGTCGACTCACACTCCGCCCACCTCTTGATGAACCTGCACTTCCTGCTCAGCGGGTACCTCTTCTACTGGGTGGCGATCGGTGTCGACCCCTCCCCGCGCCAATTGCAGCCCGTGACGAAACTCGCGATGGTGTTCGGGTCGCTGCCGTTCCACGCCTTTTTCGGGGTCGCGCTGATGAGCATGGGCGCCGTCATGGGCGAGTGGTACTACCGTTCGCTGGGCCTCGGCTGGAACTCGGACCTGGTGGGGGACCAGAAACTGGGCGGCAGCATTGCTTGGGCCACGGGCGAAATTCCTCTGGTGCTCGTCATGATGGCGCTCCTCATCCAGTGGTCGCGCAGCGACGACCGCACCGCGCGACGCGTGGACCGGGCGGCCGACCGGGACGACGACGCGGACCTCGCCGCCCACAACGCCATGTTCGCCGAGCTCGCGAAACGCGACCGCGAGGCGGGACTCTGACCGCTAGCACGCATCCCCGACACGACGGGCTGGTCATTCCCGGTTTTCGGTCGGTTGTCCACACCCGGCCCGTTTCTCCACAGATTCGTCGCGGGCGACGATTGCGCGGTTCCAGAGAGGCAGGCTGTGTCCAACGGCAATCGCAGAACGACACAGGGGGAGCGCGATGTACGAGACACACGGCACGGTGGTCGGCACGGTCATCACTGCACCGGCCACACGATCCGGATCCGCCGGCGAGGAGTTTCTCGCCTTCCGGATGGCAAGCACGGTACGCCGCCGCGACTACACGACGGGGGAGTGGCGCGACGGCAGCACGCTGTACCTCACGGTCACCTGCCGGCGCCGGCTGATGTCCGGCGTGGTGCAGTCGCTGGCGAAAGGGGATCCGGTGATCGTCACCGGTGAACTGCGGACCAACGAATACACGACGCGAGACGGCGTCGCACGGACCGACCTCGAGTTGAGCGCCACCGCGGTCGGACCCGATCTTGCGCGGTGCACGGTCGTCCTCGACCGGGAACCCCGGACCGTTGCGCCTGTGGAAGCAATGGAAACTTCTTCCACGGAATCTGCCTCCACGGATTCGGTCTCCACAGAACAGGCAGCCGCAGAGACGCTCGTCGCCTGATGCGGCGCCGGGCACCCGCGCAGCCGGGTGCCCGGGCGAGCCGGAAAGCATCCGTTCACCTCTTCCCACGATCCGCAAATGTGGGTTCGACGCCCTACACCATTAGGCTGGCCACATGGCTGAGTTCATTTACACGATGAAGAAGGTGCGCAAGGCGCACGGTGACAAGGTCATCCTCGATGACGTCACGATGAGCTTTTACCCCGGCGCCAAGATCGGTGTGGTCGGCCCGAACGGCGCGGGTAAGTCCAGCATCCTCAAGATCATGGCGGGGCTGGATCAGCCGGGCAACGGTGAGGCATTTCTGGCTCCCGGTGCCTCCGTCGGAATCCTGATGCAGGAGCCCAAGCTCGACGAATCCAAGACTGTTCGCGAGAACGTCGAGGAGGGCATGGGCGAGACCATGGTCCAGCTCAAGCGGTACAACGAGATCGCCGAGCTGATGGCAACCGACTATTCCGACGAGCTGATGGAGGAGATGGGCAACCTTCAGGAAAAGCTCGACCATGCCGATGCCTGGGAGATCGACTCCCAGCTCGAGCAGGCCATGGACGCTTTGCGTTGTCCGCCGCCGGAGGAGATGGTCACGCACCTCTCCGGTGGTGAGAAGCGCCGCGTCGCGCTCTGCAAGCTGCTGCTCAGCAAGCCCGACCTGCTGCTGCTCGACGAGCCCACCAACCACCTCGACGCGGAGAGCGTCCTGTGGCTCGAACAGCACTTGGCGGCCTACCCCGGCGCCATCCTGGCCGTCACCCACGACCGGTACTTCCTCGACCACGTGGCGCAGTGGATCTGTGAGGTCGACCGCGGCCGCCTGTACCCGTACGAGGGCAACTACTCCACCTACCTGGAGCAGAAGGCAGCGCGGCTCGAGGTTCAGGGCAAGAAGGATCAGAAGCTACAGAAGCGCCTGAAGGAGGAGCTGGCTTGGGTCCGCTCCGGAGCGAAGGCCCGCCAGGCCAAGAACAAGGCTCGCCTCGACCGGTACGAGGAGATGGCGAACGAGGCGGAGAAGACCCGCAAGCTGGACTTCGATGAAATCCAGATTCCGGCGCCGCCGCGCCTCGGTGACGTGGTGGTCGAGGTATCGAACCTCGACAAGGGTTTCGACGGCCGTGTGCTGATCAAAGATCTGTCCTTCACACTTCCGCGGAACGGAATCGTCGGCGTCATCGGTCCCAACGGTGTCGGTAAGACCACACTGTTCAAGACCATCGTCGGTCTCGAGGAACCGGATGCCGGTGAGGTGAAGATCGGTCAGACCGTCAAGCTCAGCTACGTAGACCAGAACCGCACCGGGATCGACCCCGACAAGACGGTGTGGGAGGTCGTATCGGACGGTCTCGATCACATCGTCGTCGGACAGACCGAAATGCCGTCCCGCGCGTACATCAGCTCATTCGGCTTCAAGGGACATGACCAGCAGAAACCTGCCGGTGTGCTTTCCGGTGGTGAGCGGAACCGGTTGAACCTGGCAATGACCCTCAAGCAGGGCGGCAACTTGATCCTTCTCGACGAGCCGACCAACGACCTCGATGTCGAGACGCTCGGCTCGCTGGAGAACGCGCTCGAACAGTTCCCCGGCTGCGCCGTCGTGATCTCCCACGACCGGTGGTTCCTCGACCGGACCTGCACCCACATCCTCGCGTGGGAAGGCGGTTTCGGTGACAACGAGGCTGCCTGGTACTGGTACGAGGGCAACTTCGAGGGCTACGAGGAGAACAAGGTCGAACGGCTCGGACCGGACGCGGCACGTCCGCACCGTGTCACGCACCGCAAGCTCACCCGGGACTGACGTGGGAGAGCCGGCAGTCTTCACCTACGAAGTGCAGGTGCGGTGGGGCGACTCCGACAGACTCGGGCACGTTAACAACACCCGATTCGTCGAGTACATGCAGGAAGCGCGGATCCATTTCCTGACGACGGAATTGGCTGCTGCCGGTGCGCGTCCCGGGGCGATGGTGGTGCGCAAGATGGACGTCGAGTTCCTGCGCATCATCACCGACGACTCCGGTCCGTTGAAGGTCGACGTCACAGTGCAGCACGTGGGCACCTCGTCGTACACGATTCGGCATGTCGTCACCGACCGATCCGGGGCAGTGTGCGGGACGGGGGACGCCCTGCTGGTGGCCTTCGACGTCAAGACCGAACGCTCACGCCCGCTGTCCGACGCCGAACGTGCCGGGCTGGGGCGTTACCTCGCACCGGTCAGCACCGGCTGACCAGCGGGGTACGCGGCGGCCTGAAGTTCACCCTCCGTTCCGACCGCCGCGGGATAGTCTCGAGGAGTACTGCCCGCGGCGATCGGACGAAGAGGATGTGATCACCGATGACGGAATCGGCAGCGCTGAGGGATGCGGAGTGGGCCCGGAACCTGCCCGAGGCGCTGAGATCTCAGGTGCCGGCCCTCGCTGCCACGTACTTTCGGCATGTCGATCGTGGCGACAGTGAAAGCGCGGTCAACGGTGCCTCCGACGCCGTGCTCGCCGCCCACCTGACACTGGCACTGCAACGCCCGCCGGAGCGAGCCGTCACCCGGGTGTATCGCCCCGGAGACGGCCACCACCTCGGCGCATCCCTGCAGATCGTCAACGACGACATGCCGTTGCTGGTGGAGTCGATCACCGGGCTGCTCAACCGACTCGGTATCGGCATCAGCGAATTCGTCCACCCCATCATCTCGGTACACCGCGATCCCATCGGGGCGCTGCGCGGAATCCTGCTCGGCGACAAGGACACTGACACCACCGAGCATCGCCTCACCGAGTCCTGGATTCACGTTCAACTCGACCCGCGCGCAGAAGCCACCGTCCTGGACAGGCTGGAGACGGAAGTCGGGAACGTCCTGTCGGATGTTCGCCAGGTGGTCCGGGACACCGACGCCATGCGGACTCTCCAGCGGAACCTGGCCGACCAACTCGAGGCGTCGGCGCCGAGGCCGGGCGCTACGAAGGAAGACTTGGAAGACTGCGCCGACCTCCTTCGGTGGATGTCGCAGGGCAATTACGCAGCGCTGGGGTACCGCCGATTCGAGCTGGGCGAGCGCGACTCGACAGGACAGCGGAAACTCGAGGTCGTCCCGGGTAGCGGACTCGGGCTGCTGCGGTCCGACACCGTCACCGACGGACAGTTCGGCCTGCCCCCGGCGGCGGAGATTCCGGACCGCCCGCTGCTGGTTCTGACCCAGGGGTCGTTTCCGGCCACCGTGCACCGTTCGGTGTACCCGTTCTATGTCGGGGTGAGCATTCTCGACTCGAACGGCACCATCGTGGGCGAGCACCGGTTCCTCGGTGTCTTCACGGTCACCGCACTGCACGAGAACGTCCTCGACATCCCAGTCATCGCACGCCGCGTGCGTGCAGTGATCGATCGGGCGGGCTTTCAGCTCAACTCGTACTCCGGGCAGGCCATGCTCGAGGTCATCCAATCGTTCCCGCGGGCGGAACTGTTCTCCAGCGACGCCGACACGTTGTTCGACACCGTCACGGCCGTGCACAGCATCGGGTTGCGCAGGCAGCTCCGTCTGTTCGTGCGGGAGGACTTTCTGGGCAGGTTCGTCTCCTGCCTGATCTACCTTCCCCGGGACCGATACACGACGCGCGTGCGGATCGCGATGCAGAACATTCTCCTACGGGAACTGGGAGGGGGCACACTCGAGTACACCGCACGCGTCACGGAACTCGACCTTGCACTGTTGCACGTCACCATCCGCAGGACTGCTGAGGAGATGGGCACCAGACTGGCTCTGTCGGACGCCGATCGTGAGCGCATCCAGGCGATGCTGTCCGAGGCGAGCCGCAGCTGGGACGATCATCTCGGTGATCTCGTCGCGGTCACACCCGGGGCGGATTCGGTTCTGGTGCAACGTTATGCGGACGCTCTGCCCGAGGGGTACAAGGAAGACTTCGACCCCGCGCGTGCTCTGGACGACCTGGTGCGACTCGAATCGCTGGACGAGGGCACGATCGATCTTCATCTCTACCGTGACCCCGACGCCGTGGTCGGTCACTGGCGTCTCACGCTGTACGTCGGGGGCGAGGGAATTTCGCTGAGCAAGGTGCTTCCCGTCCTGCAGAGTCTGGGAGTCGAGGTACTCGACGAACGGCCCTATGCGGTTCCCCGGCCGGACGGCTTCAGTTGCTGGATCTATGATTTCGGGCTGTCGGTTCCGGCCGAGTTGCTGCGCGATTCAGTGGAGGACGACCTGGACGCCGAGTTGGCGGACGAGGGTGCGAGCTCGGCGCCGAAACTGCAGGAACGGTTCACCGAAGCTTTCACCGCTGTGTGGTTCGGACGTGCCGAGGCGGACCGGTTCAACGAACTGGTCCTCCGGGCCGGGTTGGCGTGGCGGCAGGCGGCAATTTTGCGCGCGTACGCGAAATATCTGCGGCAGGCCGGGTTTCCTTACAGCCAGTTTCACATCGAGGGCGTGGCACTGGCCAATCCGCGTTCGGCGTGCACCCTGGTCGAACTGTTCGAGGCCATGTTCGATCCCGAAACTCCCTCCGTCGAACGGGTGTCCGAGCTCGAGACGCGGTTGAGGCACTTCATCGACAGAGTCGTCAGCCTCGACGCGGACCGCATTTTGCGGGGCCTCTTCGGCCTGATCCAAGCCACCTTGCGTACCAATTACTTCGTCACGGACGAGGCCGGCAACCGACGCGAGTATTTGTCCGTCAAGCTCGATCCGTCGAAAATTATGGAGTTGCCGAAGCCGCGCCCGAAGTTCGAAATCTTCGTCTACTCACCGCATGTCGAGGGCGTCCACCTACGATTCGGGCCGGTAGCCCGTGGTGGTCTTCGCTGGTCGGACCGACGCGAGGATTTCCGCACCGAGATCCTGGGCCTGGCGAAGGCGCAGGCAGTGAAGAATGCCGTGATCGTGCCCGTGGGTGCGAAAGGCGGATTCGTCGTCAAAAATTCGCCGGTTCCCACGGGCGATGCGGCGCTCGACCGGATGCAGGCGCTCGAGGCCGGTCAGAACAGGTACCGCACCTTCATCTCCGGGCTGTTGGACCTCACCGACAATGTCGACCAGGCGTCGGGCAGGGTGGTACCGCCCCCCGGGGTTGTGCGCCGGGACGGTGACGACCGGTATCTGGTCGTCGCCGCAGACAAGGGCACCGCCAAGTTCTCGGACCTCGCCAATTCCGTTGCCCAGCAGTACGGATTCTGGTTGGGCGACGCCTTCGCATCCGGTGGGTCGGCGGGATACGACCACAAGGAAATGGGCATCACCGCGCGGGGCGCGTGGGAGAGCGTGAAGCGGCATTTCCGGGAAGTGGGGCTGGACACGGCGCGCGAGGACTTCACCGTCGTCGGTGTCGGGGACATGAGCGGTGACGTCTTCGGAAATGGAATGCTGCTGAGCCGGCACATTCGTCTGGTCGCGGCATTCGACCATCGCCACGTTTTCCTCGACCCCGATCCCGATGCAGCGCGGTCCTTTGGGGAGCGATCCCGCCTGTTCGCTCTGCCTCGTTCGTCGTGGGCAGACTACGACACCAGCCTGATCAGCGACGGCGGGGGCGTGTGGGACCGGACTCGCAAATCGGTTCCGATCAGCGCTCCGGCACGCGCGGCTCTCGGGCTGGACGACACGATCACCGAACTGTCCCCGCCGGAACTTGTCCGTGCGATCCTGCGGGCACCGGTCGACCTGGTGTGGAACGGCGGTATCGGCACATACATCAAGGCGTCGGGCGAAACCAATGCGATGGTCGGCGACAAGAGCAACGACGCCGTCCGGATCGACGGCAACGAGGTGCGTGCCCGAGTCGTGGGGGAGGGTGGCAACCTCGGGGTGACCGCTCTGGGACGAATCGAATACAGCCAGAACGGTGGACGAATCAACACCGACGCCATCGACAACTCGGCAGGGGTCGATTGCTCCGACCACGAAGTGAACATCAAGATCCTGCTCGATTCCCTCGTGAACAGTGGCGCGTTGCCGTCCGAGGAGCGCAACCCGCTCCTGGCCTCGATGACCGACGAGGTCGCCGACCTCGTCCTCGCCGACAACGTCGCACAGAACAACCTGCTCGGTGTCTCACGGACGAGTGCGGTACCGATGCTCACCGTGCACCGGCGGCAGATCGCCGACCTGGTGAAGCGGCGCGGACTCGATCGGAAAATCGAGGTGCTGCCCACCGACGCCGAGATCACGCGCCGCCGTCAGGCCGGTCAGGGCCTGACGTCGCCGGAACTCGCCACGCTCGTCGCCCATGTGAAGCTGGCGCTGAAGGATGATCTCCTCGCCACCGACCTGCCCGACAGCGACACGTTCGCGCCGCGCCTCCCGCGCTACTTCCCGAAAATACTGCGGGAGCGCTTCCGGACAGCGATCAAGGCGCACCCCCTGCGCCGGCAGATCGTGGCGACCATGCTCGCGAACGAGACCATCGACAACGGCGGCATCACCTTCGCGTACCGGTTGGCGGACGAGTCCGGAGCGAGCAGCACCGACGCCATTCGTGCCTACGCCGCAGTCACCGAAATCTTCGCCCTCCCCGATGTGTGGGCGCGCATCCGGTCCGAACACCTGCCGGCCGCGCTCGAGGACGATCTGATTCTCGAATCGGGGCGGGTCCTCGATCGTGCGTCGCGGTGGTTCCTCACCAACCGGCCGCAGCCGCTGGCCGTGGGAGCCGAGATCGCGCGTTACTCCACCGATGTCCGGAAGATGTCCCCTAAAGTCCCGCACCTGCTCAAAGGCCATCAGGTCGAGGACCTCGAAACCCGGGTACGGCCGTTGATTCTCCGCGGGGCGCCCGAGGACATCGCCTTCGAGGTATTCCGCCTGCTCGATCTGTACTGCCTCCTCGATATCAGCGACGTGTCGGACATCGCTGAGCGGGATATCGACGAGGTGGCCGAGCTGTACTACGAACTCGACGCCCACCTCGGGATCGACTGGCTGCTCAGCGCTGTCTCCACGCTGGCTCGCGGTGACCGGTGGCATTCACTGGCACGGCTGGCGTTGCGGGACGACCTCTACAGTTCGCTGCGGCAGCTCACGATGGAGGTGCTCCTCGGCGGCGAGCCGGACGAGAGTCCGCGCGAGAAGATCGACGACTGGGAATCGACCAATGCCTCCCGACTGGGTCGGGCGAGGTCCGCTCTCACCGAAATTTTCGAGTCTGGGACCCTTGACCTCGCGACGCTCTCGGTGGCGGCGCGTCAGGTACGCAGCATGGTGCGAGGTGTGGGCACCCGATCGGAGGTATGACGTTGAGCGAGGGTTTTCACGCGGAGGTCGAAGTTCGGTGGTCGGACATGGACGTCTTTCAGCACATCAACCACGCTCGCATGGTCACCTTGCTGGAGGAAGCGCGGATTCCCTGGCTGTTCGAGAATGATCGTCCGACGGTCACGCTGCGCGACGGCGCCGTCGTCGCCGACCTCCACGTTCGTTATCGCGGGCAGCTTCGGCACAGCGACTCTCCACTCGACGTCCTGATGTGGGTGCAGAAGGTGCGGGCGGTCGATTTCACGATCGCGTACGAAGTGCGCCCGAAGGGGGTCGACATATCGGTGCCGGCGTCGATCGTGGCGTCGACGCAGATCGCGGCCTTCGACATCGACACGCAGCGGCTGCGCAGGCTCACCGCCGTCGAGCGCGAGTATCTGGAGAGCTGGCAGCGTGTATGAGCGGACCCTGTCCATTCCGGATTCCACGGAGCGGGGTGACCTCGCCACGTTCGTCGCACGCGTCGTCCGTTTGGACGAATCAGCGGTGGTCCGCCTGCGCCAACGGGGCGCGAATCGGCTGACCGTTTGGGCGGCAACAGGATTCGATGTCCTCGCAGTGCGCACAGTCGGTGGGTCCGTCTCCCCGGACGATACGTCCGCCGCCGGTGACCAGCTGCTCATGGCACTGCGATCGGTGAATGCGGGTGACATCGACCCCGGATACTCGATGGACTCGGCGTGGCGGGGCGCACTGCCGCCCGCGGAGGGTTTCGTGCACATCGACGACGTCCCGGCGCGGGTGCTGGTCGACCTCGCCCAACGCGGAGCCGCCCTGGCGCAGGAGCACGGAAGCAGTCAGGGTCCTCCCGCGTCGCTGCTCGATCAAGAGGTGCTGCAGGTGCACGGTGCCGGGCAGACGGTGGGTGTTGCCATGCGGGTGGTGTTCGCCCTCACAGCACTCGGATTCATTCCGCACGCGGGCTCGGATCGCCTGACCGCCGACATCGACCTCGAACGCATCGACGCCTCGGAGCTGGTCCGGGTCCGCGCCACCGCGTCGTGGCTGCGGGTGGATGCCCGGTTCGGGTCCGTCTACCGTCACCGCGGCGGGACGATCCCGCTGTCGGTCACCCGCTAGCACCTCACGGTGTTCGCAGTGTGCTCACCGCGAGGACGGCAAGTGACGCGACCACCGCGGCCATCCCGATGCCCGCGACGACGGTCAGTTCCTCGCCGAGTATCGCGGTACCCAGGAGCGCCGCGACGACGGGCTCGGTGAGCGTGAGCGTGGCAACCGTGGCGGGCGGGAGACGGCGCAGCCCGGCCGCGAACAGTAAGTAGGCCAGCACCGTCGGAACGAGCACCAGATAGCCGGCCGCGGCGGCCCCCGCTGCCGTGTTGAGACCGCCGGGCCAGGTCGCGATCAGAACGGGCAGCAAGAACAAGCCGCCGAGCCCGAACATCTGTCCCATGGCGGCCTCGGGACCTGCCCCAGCTTCCATCAGGGACGAGCCCGCCACCGTGTAGGTGGCGTAGCCGAGGCCCGCGATCAGTGCGGGGACTGCGCCGGCGAGCATGTCGGACGAGTCGGTGTTTGCGCCGGTCCCCGCCACGATCAATGCCATTCCGGCCACTGCGATCACCGTGGATACCGCCCATAACGGGCCGGGCCGGTGTCGATGGACCGCCCATTGGAGTGCGCCGGTGAATGCGGGGCCGGAGCCGAGCGCGATCATCGTCCCGGCCGCGACCCCCGCGCTCTGCACACCACTGAAGAACCCGAGTTGGTAGGCGGCCACACCCAGTCCGCCGCACACGGCCGGCAGGTACCGACGGGCTCCGGGTGCGCATTCGAATCCGAGGCCTCCCCGTAGCGCCGCGAAGGCGGCGAGAAGAGCCCCGGCTGCGGCTACCCGGGCAGAGCCGACTGCCAGCGGGTCGAGATCGAACCCGAGTGAACGGGAGGCGAGTGCCTGAGCGGTCCCTGTGGTTCCGAACAGGATCGAGGCGGCGACGACGGCCGCGACGGCGGGGGTGCGCGTCAGATGAGCCACGCAGCAGCGTTAGGGGGCAGCTGCCCGTCGACGAGGGGCGCGCTGCTCAGAAGTACTTCGCCCGGCGGCAGCGAGATGGGTGCATCGGTGGCGTTCAGCGCGCAGATGAGACCACCGCCACGACGGAACGCGAAGCAGCCGGGGGGACTCCCGTACCAGTCGACGCCGGGACCGGAGAACTCCGGGCGGAGCTCGCGCAGTTCGAGCGCAGCGCGGTAGAGGGAGAGAGTGGAGGTGACATCCTCGAGCTGCGCCTCCGCCGTGAGCGACGACCACTCCTCGGGCATCGGAAGCCACGTCGACGCGCCGGTGGTGAACCCGAACGGCGGTTCGGTGCCCTCCCAGGGGAGCGGGACTCGGCACCCGTCACGACCCCGTTCGGTGTGTCCGGAACGCTCCCACACCGGGTCCTGCAGGGCGTCGTCGGGAAGGTCTACGTTGGGCAACCCCAGCTCGGCGCCGTTGTAGATGAACGTGGTGCCGGGCAGCGCCAGTTCGACCAGAGCCATGGCGCGGGCGCGGGCGAGGCCGATCACACCACCGCCGTAACGGGTGACCTCCCGGTCGACGTCATGATTGGACAGCGTCCAGGTGGGCGTGGCACCCACCTGTTCGACCGCTGCCAGGGAATTCTCGATGGCCTCGCGCACGGATTCCGCCGAGAATTCGGCCTCGGCAAGGCGGAAATTGAAGCCGAGATTCAGCTCGTCGGGGCGGATGTACTCACCGAAGCGCACGTTGTCGCGCACCCAGATCTCCCCGACCGCCATGGCGCCGGGGTATTCGTTCAGGATCTTGCGTATCCCGCGGTGGATGTCATGGACGGACGGGTGGTTGAACCGCGGGTCGTCATCGGCGTTCTGCAGAAGTGCGTTGGTGTCCCAGTCGTGGTCCGGCAAGCCCTCGGGTTTGGCCATTCCGTGGGCGACGTCGATGCGGAAACCGTCGACGCCCCGATCCAGCCAGAATCGGAGCGTCTTCTCGAGGTCCTCGAACACCTCGGGGTTGTTCCAGTTCAGGTCGGGCTGTTCCGCGGCGAACAGGTGCAGATACCACTGCCCGGGCCGGCCGTCGGGCTCGGTGATCCTCGTCCATGCGGGACCACCGAAGATGCTCGGCCAGTTGTTCGGCGGTTCGGAGCCATCCGGTCCCCGGCCATCCCGGAAAATGTAGCGGTCCCGTTCGGGGCTGTCCGGCGACGCCTGGAGGGCGGCTCGAAACCACTCGTGCTCGATGCTGGTGTGATTGGGGACCAGGTCCATCGTGACTTTGATCTGGCGAGCGTGCGCGGCTTCGATCAAGTCGTCCATGGCGTCGACGTCGCCGAACAGCGGATCGATGTCGCGAGGATCGGACACGTCGTAACCGTGATCGGCCATGGGTGACCGCATCACCGGGCTCAACCAGAGGGCGTCGACACCCAGCAGTTCCAGGTATCCGAGTTTCTCCTGCACACCTCGGAGGTCGCCGACACCGTCACCGTTCGCGTCGGCGAACGAGCGCGGGTAGATCTGGTAGAAGACCGCTTCGGACCACCAGGGTGCCGGCTGCATGTCGTCGGCGGACGTTTCGGCGGGAGTACTCACAAACGCCCATCGTGCCAAAGGTTCGCGTGCACCACGAGTCGACCGGCGGAATCGACGCGGCGCCCGTTCAGAACGCGGAGTTCACCATCGACGCCGCAGCCATCTCCATGTAGTCGGTCAGGGCGCGCCGATGTGCGTCGTCAAGGGTTTCCGAATCGATGGAGGCAATGGCCGTGTGCATGCATCGCAGCCAGGCGTCGCGCTCGAGGGGGCCGATCTTGAAGGGGTGGTGGCGCATCCGCAGGCGCGGATGTCCCCGTTCGTCGGAATAGGTGTGCGGTCCACCCCAGTACTGCTCGAGAAACATCCGCATCCGGCGCTCGGCCGGACCCAGATCTTCCTCCGGGTACAGGGGCCGGACAATGTCGTCCTTGGCGACTTCCTCGTAGAACCGCGCGGTGAGCTTGCGGAACGTCTCCGCTCCGCCCACCGCCTCGTAGAAGGTCTGCTGCACGTCAGTCATGGCATCTCCCATTGTGCACGTGCCTTCGGGGAACTCGTGCCGCCGGATACCCCGGCCGTTCCCGGCAGGGCGTTTCCACGGCGGCGTCACCGTCCGTTCATCCGCCGTCCCTGCAAGTTTGTCGAAAAATGGGCGTGCACGGGCAGGCATTTCATGATGCACTTGGTGGCAATCTCTCGGAGGTCGCATGAAGAATCGACACAGCGCCCGCGCGCACCGACAACGTGTGCCCACTGATGCCCGGAGTGCCGAGGTGTCAGGGGCGTTTGCACTACAAGTGATTACCGAAGGCTCCGCGCAGCGCGCAGGGCCTTCTTTCCCGGTCGAGAACGCGGTACCCCTCTGGGTCAAGCGTCGGGTGCTGCTGCTCAATGTCACCTATGAGCCCCTCACCGCCCTCCCGGCCCGACGCGCAGTCGTCCTCATGACCTGCGGAAAAGCCGACACGGTCCACGAAGATCCGCAGGCGCCGGTCGTGCACTCCGAGCAGTGGTCGGTGCAGGTACCGTCCGTGATCCGTCTCCGGAACTATGTCCGCGTGCCCTATCGCGCCCGCATCCCGATGACCCGTGCGGCACTCATGCACCGCGACCGGTTCCGCTGCGCGTACTGCGGGGCCAAAGCAGAGACCGTCGATCACGTCGTTCCCCGCAGCCGCGGTGGGGAGCACTCGTGGGAGAACTGCGTGGCCTGCTGCGCGCCGTGCAACCATCGAAAGGCGGACAAACTCCTCAGCGAACTCGGATGGACGCTGCGGGCCGCCCTGGTGCCGCCCTCGGGTCCGCACTGGCGTCTGCTGGCATCCACCAAAGATCTCCATCCCTCGTGGATGCCCTACCTGGGCGAAGGCGCAGCCTGACACTCCGGTCGCTCGCTCGCGGAGAACTTCGGCCCTGACGCTTCGTCGCACACGGTTCTCGGCTACCGTTTGCCGTGTGAGCATTCTCGAGACAGTGCTGATATTCGTAGGAATCCCGGCGTTGATCACCGCTTTCTTCGCGGCGATGTCGTTCGTCGGCAAGAAGACGCCCGGTCCCGTGCCGCCTGCATTCCACCTCGGTGAGGAATGGACGCACGCACCCGTGTTGTGGAGTGCCGTCGACGAGGTGACCACCCATGGTCACCACGGGGGGCACCATTCCGCTGTGGCCGGCTCGGCAGATCTGATTGGAGGCAGGGCAAGTGGCAAGTGGTGATCTGATTCCCGCGTCCCGGGTATCCGAGGAAGATCTGCCCGTGGGCCACGTGGTGACGGCCAGTGGCCGGATCTCGGGCGTGCACCGCGCGGGTGAGCCTTTCGAGGACGACCTGCCGTTCACGACGGACGAACTCGTCCGCCTCGACGATGCTCTCACCGAAGGCACCCGGAAGACGAAGGTACGGTTCAACGCCTACATCGGCGATCTCGGCGTCGACACCGCTGTCGGAGCGGATGCACTGTTCCCGAGCACGCCGGAGGCGGAGCGTTCCGTTCTGATCGCAGTCTCGCCGAACCAGCGGACGGTCGAGATCCGCAGCGGCGTCGCGGTGGCCGATCGCGTAACCGACCGTGTCGCCCAGCTCGGCGCCACCGCCGCCGTCTCGTCGTTCGGCGACGGCGATCTGATCGACGGACTCGTCAGCGCGATCCGCGTGATGAGTGCGGCGATCTCTTCCCCGTAACTCCGGTAGTACCGGCTTTTCCGACGGCCCGGCGAGATTCAGTCCACTGAACCGCGCCGGGCCGTCGGCTGTCGAACAGGTGCCGGGAGGGGGTCGAGCGCCTTCCGCGAGGAGGACACTCGACTTCTGTCGGTGGTCGATGCGAACATATGTTCGTGTCGTCGTCTTCGCGCCCCCGGATCTCGAGCGGTCCCGACGCGACCATCTTGCATGCCGACCTCGATGCGTTCTATGCCTCGGTGGAGCAGCGAGACGATCCCAGCCTGCGTGGCCTGCCGGTGATCGTGGGCGGCGGTGTCGTACTGGCAGCCAGTTACGAGGCAAAGGCCTACGGGGTTCGCACGGCCAGCAGCGCGTCTCGGGCGCTTCACCTGTGCCCGCATGCAGTCGTGGTGCCTCCGCGTATGTCGGCGTACGCGGCCGCGAGCAAGGCCGTGTTCGACGTGTTCGCGCACACCACCCCGCTCGTGGAAGGCCTGTCGATCGACGAGGCTTTCCTCGACGTCGCCGGCCTACGCAAGATCGCGGGGACCCCGGTCGAGATCGCCGCCCGACTGCGCCGCGAGGTGCGCGAGCAGGTGGGCTTGCCCATCACCGTCGGCGTTGCCCGCACCAAATTTCTCGCGAAGGTGGCGAGTGCGGTGGGAAAGCCCGACGGCCTGTTGCACGTGCCGCCCGATCGGGAACTGGAGTTCCTCCATCCGTTGCCGGTCGAACGGCTGTGGGGCGTCGGTGCGATCACGTCCGGAAAGCTCCGCGACGCGGGGATCGGGACAGTGGGTCAGTTGGCCCACTACCCGGAAGAGGTGTTGGTCACCATCGTCGGTCCCGCTGCGGGGCACCACTTACACGCGCTCGCGTGGGCCCGCGATCCCCGTCCGGTGGAGGTCGGACGAAGGCGGAGATCGGTGGGCGCCCAGCACGCGCTCGGTAGGCGCCCGAAGTCGCGGGAGGACGTCGACGCTGCCCTCGTCACCTTGGTCGATCGGGTGACGCGCCGGCTTCGCCGCGGTCGGCGGGTCGGGAGGACGGTGGTACTCCGACTGCGTTTCGACGACTTCACGCGGGTCACCCGTTCGCATACTCTCGTGCAGCCGTCGGCGCAGACGCAGACCATTCTTCTCTCGGCGCGGGGCTTGCTGGACAAGGCGATGCCGATGATCGAGTCGAAGGGAATCACCCTCGTCGGTGTCGCCGTCGCGAATCTCGAGGACGATTGCCCGCAGCAACTGGCACTGCCGTTCGACCCTTATTCCAGCAGTTCCCTCGACACCACACTCGACAGCGTCCGCGACCGCTTCGGGTCTTCGGCCGTCACGCGTGCCGTACTCCTCGGCAGGGACCCCGGCATTTCGGTGCCGATCCTGCCGGACTGACACGGTTCCTGAAGGCTCGTACGTCCTCGGCGGACGCTGCGGGGCGAAGGAACCTTTCGGCGCACCTGACGCGTCGAAAGATCCATTCGCCCCGCGACGCGGTCAGCTCGCGTCGAACTTGCGTGCTGCCAGGGAGCGGACGATGCCCGCGCGGCCTTCCACCACCAGCCGGCGTAGAGCGGGCGGGTGGTCACCGGCCAGGAACTCGTCGGCCGCTGCCACCGACTTCTCGCTGATCGACCATGACGGGTACAGGCCGATCACGACGGTCTGTGCCACCTCGCTCGACCGCCGCTCCCACACCGCGGGAATGTCCGCGAAATAGCGGGCCACGTAGGGCTCGAGCAGTTCCGACTGACCCGGTCCGGAGAACCCGCCGATGATGGCGCGGGCGGTGATGTTCGGCAGCGAGTCGTCGCCGATCACCTTGGTCCAGGCCTGTTCTTTGACGGCCGCCTGCGGCCGGAGCGTGGCCACGGCCGCAGCCTGGCGGGCCCCTGCGGCCGTGGGATCGCGCTTGGCTTCGGCGTCGATGAACGGCGATTCGACGCCGTCCGCATCGATCTCACCGGCTCCGGCCAGTGCCCCCACGATCCGCCAACGGAGATCGGTGTCGACCACGAGGCCGGGCAGCCCGACGGTGTCGGGTTCCGCGTCGAGCAGCTCCTGCAGGACCTCGGTGTGCCACGCCGACAGCTGCGCACCGGTCAGCGCGTTCACGAACGCCAACTGGTGGTCCGATCCTGCCGCGGCCTCCCGGGCCAGTTCGAGGAGCCGGTTCGCGAAGTCGGGCCACCCGTGCTCCTTCGCCCACTCGGGGTCGGCGTAGCTTCCGAGCGCGGTGTGCGCCTGCATCAGGAGCCGCTGCACCACACCGACTTCGGTTTCGGCGCTGATGCCGCGCTGCACCAGAGCGACGAAGTCCCGTGCCTTCAGCTCTGCCTGACGTGTCATCTCCCACGCTGCGGACCAGACGAGGGTGCGGGGGAGCGATTCCGCAATGTCCCCGATCCGCTCGATGGCCGTGGCGAGGGAGTCCGGATCGAGGCGCACCGAGCAATAGGTGAGGTCGTCGTCGTTGACCAGGATCAGTTGGCCCCGCTCCACACCCACAAGTTCGGCGACGTCGGTGCGTTCCGTGGCCTCGAGGTCGAGTTCGGCCCGATGGGTACGCACCAGCTTGCCGTCTCGATCGCCGTAGACGCCGACGGCGATGCGGTGCACGCGGCGCTCGCCGGCACCCGGTGCGGCACCTTCCTGAATGACGCTGAAGCGAGTGAACTTACCGTCGGCGTCCACCTCGAAGTCGGGGCGCACGATGTTGAGGCCGGTGGTCTTGAGCCACTGCGCACCCCAGTCCGACAGGTCGCGGCCCGAGGACTTTTCGAGCGCGCCCAGCAGGTCGTCGAACGTCGCGTTGCCGAACGCATGCTCGCGGAAGTAGTCCCGCAGCCCCGCCAGGAACGGCTCCAGCCCGACGTAGGCGACGAGCTGCTTGAGGACGGACGCGCCCTTGGCGTAGGTGATGCCGTCGAAGTTCACCTCGACGGCGGCGAGATCGGGGATGTCGGCGGCGATCGGGTGCGTGGACGGCAGTTGGTCCTGGCGGTAGGCCCACGACTTCTCGACATTGGCGAAGGTCGTCCACGCGCTGGTGTACTCGGTCGCCTCGCTCTGGCACAGCACCGATGCGAAGGTGGCGAACGACTCGTTGAGCCACAGGTCATCCCACCAGCGCATGGTGACGAGGTCGCCGAACCACATGTGCGCCATCTCGTGCAGTACGGTCTCGGCCCGGCGTTCGTACGACGCCCGGGTCACCTTGGACCGGAACACGTAGTCCTCGAGGAAGGTGACGGCGCCGGCGTTCTCCATTGCCCCGGCGTTGAACTCGGGCACGAAGAGCTGATCGTATTTGCCGAACGCGTAGGGCGTGCCGAAGTTGCGGTGATAGAAGTCGAAGCCCTGCTTCGTTTCCGTGAAGAGGCGCTCGGCGTCCATGTGCTCGGCAAGCGAGGCGCGGCAGAAGATTCCGAGAGGAATGGCACCGTGCTCGTCGGAGTACGTGTCGGTCCACTCGGCGTAGGGTCCGGCGATGAGCGCCACCAGGTAGGTGCTCATCTTCGGGGTGGTGCGGAAGAGATGGCGTCCGGCCTCGGCCTTGACGGATTCGACGGTGGCAGAGTTCGAGATCACCTTCCAGTCGGCGGGGGCGGTGACGTGCACATCGAACGTCGACTTCAGATCCGGCTGATCGAAGCAGGCGAACATTCGCTTGGCGTCGGCAGTCTCGAACTGCGAGTACAGGTAGACGGCCTGATCGGTGGGATCGACGAATCGGTGCAGTCCCTCCCCGGTATGGGAGTAGACGCAGTCGGCCTCCACGACCAGTTCGTTCTGCTCGGACAGGTCGGTGAGCGCGATACCGGTGGCCTCGTCGTAGTCCGCCACGTCGACAGGTGAACCGTTCAAGGTGGCCGAATGCACACGGGCCGCAACGATGTCGATGAAGGTGGACGTGCCGGCGACGGCGCCGAAGGTGACGGTGGTGCGTGAGCTGAACGTCTCCACACCGGGCTTCCCGGCCCCGTCGGTGAGATCGAGTTCGATGAGGTAGTTGTCGACGGTCAGCAACCGGGCGCGTTCGGCTGCCTGCTCGCGGGTCAGGTTCGGTGGGGCCACAGAGGTCTCCTCGGGGATGGGCGGCGGTGCTCGTACTCGATGCTGCCATCCCATCACGAGTGGACCGGGGCCGTTAACCGGAGACGTCGACCAAAGGGACTGCCGGATCGGCCAGACGGTCGGGGTCGACCGGAGCCGACGAGGACACCAGTTGTTTGATCTGATCTGTCACATCCCAGATATTGACGTTCATTCCGGCGAGCACCCGGTTACCGGAATCGAGCCAGAAAGCGATGAACTCGCGGGTGGCGTAGTCGCCGCGCACGATGACCCGGTCGTAGGAATCGTGCGGTGCGTATCCCACGTACTCCATGCCGAGGTCGAACTGGTCGGTGAAGAAGTACGGCAGGTTGTCGTACTGCGCCGTGTGGCCGAGCATCGTGGCTGCGGCGACTGCGGGCTGGTTCAGCGCGTTCGCCCAGTGCTCGACCCGGATTCGTGTTCCGAGCCGAGGATGCAGATGCGCGGCGATGTCGCCCACGGCGACGACGTCGGGATCACTGCTCTGCAGTCCTGCGTCGACGAGGACGCCGCCGCCGTCGACGTCGAGTCCCGCCTGCTCGGCGAGTTCGATGTTCGGGGCGGCGCCGACCGCTACCAGGACCGCGTCGGCGGGCAGCACGGTGCCGTCGCCGAGTCGCACGCCGGTTGCCCGGCCGTCCTCGACCAGTATTTCCTCGACCTTGGCGGCCAGATGCAAGTGGACGCCGTGCTCGCGATGCAGCTCCGCGAAGACCGTCCCGATCTCCGGGCCGATCGAGCCGCTCAGCGGGACCTCCGCAGCCTCCACCAGTGCGACGTCGGCGCCTCGTTCCCGGGCCGACGCGCCGACTTCGAGCCCGATCCAGCCGGCACCGATCACGACCAGACGGCCGTGCTCGCCGACTGCTTCGATGAGGGCGTCGGACTCGTCGACAGTGCGAAGGTAGTGAACCCCTGCAGCGTCCGACCCCGAGATGGGTGGCCGGCGAGACCGGGAGCCGGTGGCGAGTGCCAGCTTGTCGTACGAGAGGGTCGAACCGTCCGGGAGCGTCACGGTGTGGGCGGCGAGATCGAGGGCGGTGGCAGCGGTGCCGAGCCGCAGATCCACATGGTGGTCGCGGTACCAGTCGCCGCGGTGCACGATGAAATCGGCGAGCGCCTTCTTGCCTGCGAAGTGTTCCTTCGACAGTGGAGGCCGCTCGTAGGGGAGGTGATCCTCCTCGGACAGAAGGATGATCGAACCGTCGAAGTCTCTGGCGCGCAACGCCTCCGCGGTTTTCGCGCCTGCGAGACCACCGCCGACGACGATGAACGTACGAGTGGAAGACATGGGGAACTCCCTTCCAGCCGGTGCCACTGGCTGATCATCTCGACCCTACTGCGGCGCAGGGGACCGGCGGGAAGGATTGGCCGCGACTCCGTGTTGACACCCGTAGACCTGGAATGGGCCGACGACACCACCGAGAAGGAGTAACACGTGAGTGCAGGTACGAACGCTGGAACCACGAAGGACACCGCGGATTTCTGGTTCGATCCGCTGTGCCCCTGGTGCTGGATCACGTCCCGATGGATCCTCGAGGTCGCGCAGGTCCGTGACATCGAGGCCAACTTCCACGTGATGAGCCTGGCGGTTCTCAACGAAGGTCGGGACCTGCCCGAGCAGTATCAGGAATTGATGGAGAAGGCGTGGGGGCCGGTGCGAGTGCTCATCGCGGCTGCGCAGCAGCATGGCGACGACATCCTGCTGCCCCTGTACACGGCGATGGGCACGAAGATCCACAACGAAGGCAACAAGGATTTCGCCGACGTCGTGGTCAAGTCTCTCGCCGAGGTGGGACTGCCCGCCGAGCTCGCGGGCGCAGCCGAGTCCGACCGGTACGACACCGCGTTGCGTGAGAGCCACGCTGCGGGCATGGACGCCGTCGGACCCGATGTCGGAACACCGACCATCCACGTCAACGGTGTCGCGTTCTTCGGCCCGGTGCTCTCACGTATTCCGCGCGGTGAGGACGCCGGCAAGGTGTGGGACGGCGCCGTCGCGTTGGCCGGCTACCCGCACTTCTTCGAGCTCAAGCGCACGCGCACCGAAGACCCTCAGTTCGACTGAGGTTCGTTCACATCCGGGCGGGCCCGGCCGGGTCGATCGCGTACTGCAGCTGCTGCGGATCGCGGTAGATCTGGCCGGGCTTGACGAAGAGATGCCCGTGTCGGGTGCGATTACGCAGCGCTGCCGCACGCCAGGTGAGAACCGGATGTCCGGACAGCAGATTGACGAACCACGGAAAGAATCCGCGTTCGGTGGTGGCCCGATCGGCGAGTTCGTCGAATCCGACGACGCTGACGAGGTATTTGCCCGCACCGAGGACGCCCATCGCGCCGCGAGCGCCCTGGGGCCGCACGCAGAAGCCGTGATTGTCCGCGGTGTACTCCATGGACCGGAACAGCGCCGATCCGACGACGGGAATGTAGTTGGCCGCGAACTGTCCCAGCTGCCGCCAGTAGGAAGCGTGACCCGCCGCGATGTGTCCCACCTCGTGGCCGACGATGAAGGCGAGGGCGTCCGGTTCGCGTGCCTCCCCGCCGATCTCGAAGAGGTCGCTGTACACCACGACGAAACGTCGGAATCCGTGCCCGGACGCGAACGCGTTGATCCGGCCGTTCCCGAGCACCACATAGGCGTCGGGCGGCTCGGCCATTCCGAACCGTGCCGCCGCCTCGGCCACCATGCGGTAACCGTCCGGGAACTGGGTGGGCGTCATCTTGATGCCGTTCACCTGTTGCGAGCCGTACAACTGCCCGCGAGCGATGGCGATGAGGATCGGGGCGACGAGCACGACCACAACCCAGGTGGAGACCACACCGAGTACGAGCGACACGATCGCCGCCGTGTAGGCCACGACCGTGAGGGCGACGGCGCACACCAGAAGCGGAATCTCCCACGAATGCCGCGCCGGGCGGTCGTTCGGCATCAACCCCGGGGCGGGCAGCGGGGGAGGTGTCCATCCCATTCCGCTATTCCACTGCGGCTGCCCGGATGCCGGCAGGTGTCCCGGATGCACCTGTCCCCAGTTCTGTCCGTTGTCGGGATACATGCTGATCACGATAGGCGTACCGGGGTCGTGAGACGATTCGCTCCCACCGCCTGACAGAATCTCCAGTCATGCGCGTATACCTCGGTGCCGACCATGCCGGATTCGAACGTAAGAACGAGATCATCGAACACCTCACCGCCACCGGTCACGAGGCCGTCGACTGCGGTGCTCACGTCTACGACGCCGTCGACGACTACCCCGCCTTCTGCATCGAGGCGGCTCGCCGGGTGGTCGAGGACGAGGGCAGTCTCGGCATCGTTCTGGGCGGCAGCGGCAACGGCGAGCAGATCGCAGCCAACAAGGTGCCCGGCGCCCGCTGCGCGCTCGCGTGGAGCGTGGAGACGGCTCAGTTGGCGCGTCAGCACAACAACGCCCAGCTGATCGGGATCGGCGGACGCATGCACTCACTCGAGGAGACCCTGGCGATGGTCGACGCCTTCCTCACCACGGAGTGGTCGAACGAGGAGCGGCACCAGCGCCGGATCGACATCCTCGCCGAGTACGAGAAGACCGGCGTCGCCCCGGCAGTGCCCGAGGCCTGACGAGAGAACTTCCATGCCCGAGGGCCCCACACTTCACCGGCTGGCACGCTTGCATCAGCGCCGATTCGGTCGTGCTCCGGTGCGGGTGTCCAGCCCGCAGGGCAGGTTCGCGGAAGAGGCGGCGATTCTCGACGGGCGCGTCCTCCTGAAGGCGGAGGCGTGGGGCAAGCATCTGTGGCACCACTACGAGGGCGGGTTCGCCGTCCACGTTCACCTCGGTCTCTACGGCACCTTCACGGAGGCGCCCGTTCCGATGGACCCGCCGGTGGGCCAGGTCCGGATGCGGATGGTCGGTGCCGAGTTCGGCACCGACCTTCGAGGTCCCACCGCGTGTGAATTGCACGACGAACTTCAGGTCGCCGCTGTGGAGGCCAGGCTCGGACCTGATCCACTCCGCACGGACGCAGATCCCGAGAAGGCGTGGAAGCGGATCTCCTCGTCGAAGACGGCAATCGGAGCCCTGCTCATGGACCAAGCAGTCGTCGCAGGAATCGGCAACGTCTACCGGGCGGAGGTGCTCTTCCGGCATTCGATCCACCCCGAGCGGCCCGGCCGCCAGCTGTCCCACGACGAGTGGGATGCAGTGTGGGCCGATCTCGTCGACCTCATGAAGCTGTCGGTGCGCCGCGGTCAGATTCATGTGGTCCGGCCCGAAGACGACCACGGCGAACCGCCCTACGCGAAGGGGCGTCCCCGAACCTATGTCTATCGTCGGGCAGGGGAGCCGTGCCGGATCTGTGGAACAGCGGTTGCCCATTCGGTCATGAAGGGGCGCAACCTCTTCTGGTGTCCCACCTGCCAGCCGTCCTGACCCGGCGGCGTCGCGCACACCAACTTCCGATCACGAGGCGGCGACTCAGATGTCGAAACCGCCGAAACCGCCATCGCCGCCGAAACCGCCATCGCCGCCGAAGCCCATGAACCCATCGCCGCCGCCGCTCATGTCGCCGCCGGTGTCGCCGCTCATGTCGCCGCCGGTGTCGCCGCCATCTCCACCGTCCCCGCCCGAGTCTCCGGTGTCGGCAGCGGCGTCGCCCTGACCGCTTTCCCAGTCCTGGGCGCCGTACGCCACCCCCGACATTCCGGAGAACATCGCGGAGAACAGGAACATCGAGCCGACGCCCCAGGCGCCGGCAATGAGCGCCGGTTTCCACCACGGCTCCGAGTACCAGCCGGCGGGGACGGGGCGGCCCGCGACTCGACCGCCGGGGTAGTAGTTGGGGGTTCTCGGCGAGGGATTCGGTGACGCGGCTACCTGACGCCCCTCGAAGTCGACCTCCCGGTCCTCGGTGACCTGACCGGCCACCTTCTGGCCTTCGAGGGTGGGAATCTCGGGCCCGGGATCCATCCCCATCGCGATGCGCGCGGCGCGGATGTAATACAGACCCTCGAGGGCGGTCTGCTTGGCGAGACGCGCCTGTGTCGGGGTGTCGGCCTGATCGATCTGCGACCCAGCGGCGATGTAGCGCTCGGACGCGTCGGCCAGCGCCTGCTTGGACGCGTCGTCCGAACCGACGAGGTTGTAGACCTGTCCGCCGAGACGCTCGATGGCCTGCCGGGCGTCCGCCTTGGCATCCTCGAGTTGGTGTGCCGTCTGCTCCGCACGTGTGTTGCGGCCTCGCACGACCAGGAACCCGATCGCGGCGATGATCACGAGGATGAGTAGGAGTTCCACGAGAGCCTCCAAGGGCCGAGCGGCCGTCGCCAGGACGAATCGGACAACTCCCAGCCTACCGAGGAAACCGGGGATTACGCGTTGGGCGAACGCGGGGACGGTCGGGGAACGAGATCTCCAACCTTGTGACGCATGTCACAAGGCTGTGGATTCCGCGCCCGCCCCCAGGGCACGAAAAAGGAGCGCTTCCGCGAGGGGAAACGCTCCTGTGTGGAGGGGATGACGGGAATCGAACCCGCGTAATCAGTTTGGAAGACTGAGGCTCTACCATTGAGCTACATCCCCGTGCATACGACAACCTGGGATCGCCATGCATGTCGTCTGCGATGTCAGACTGTACCCAATCCCGCTTTGGATTTCATAATCGGGGGGCCGTAGGATTCTTCCTCGGGTCCTCGCGAGGTTGGCGAGAGCCTGCTCGGACCGGGGTGTAGCGCAGCTTGGTAGCGCATCCGCTTTGGGAGCGGAGGGTCGCAGGTTCAAATCCTGTCACCCCGACCAGAACCACAGGGCAGGCAACTGCCGCACAGTAAAGAGCACGACCACACGAAGGAGCCAGTCCGTGAAGAGCACCGTCGAGCAGCTCAGCCCGACGCGAGTCCGTATCAACGTTGAGGTGCCCTTCGAGGAGCTCAAGCCTGATTTCGACAAGGCCTACAAGGCCCTCGCGCAACAGATCCGTCTCCCCGGCTTCCGTCCGGGCAAGGCACCGGCCAAGTTGCTCGAAGCTCGTGTCGGACGTGGAGCCGTCCTGGAGCAGGTCGTCAACGATGCACTCCCGTCCCGCTACTCCGAGGCCGTCACCACGGCTGCGGTGAAGGCGATCGGTCAGCCCGAGATCGAGATCACGAAGATCGAGGACGGCGAGCTCCTCGAGTTCACCGCCGAGGTCGACGTGCGTCCCGAGATCACGCTGCCCGACTACAGCGAACTCAGCGTCACCGTCGATCCCATCGAGATCACCGACGAGGCCGTCGAGGAGCAGCTGCTGTCGCTGCGTCAGCGCTTCGGCACCCTCACCGGCGTCGATCGTCCGGTTCAGGACGGCGACTTCATCTCCATCGATCTGTCGGCCACCGTCGACGGTGAGGCCGTTCCCGAGGCCACCGCGAGCGGACTGTCGCACGAGGTCGGCTCCGGTCAGCTGATCGAGGGCCTCGACGAGGCCGTCATCGGTCTCTCCGCGGGCGAGTCCAAGGAGTTCACCTCGACACTCGTCGCCGGTGATCATGTGGGCAAGGAAGCCGTCGTCACCGTCACCGTCGGCACCGTCAAGGAGCGCGAGCTCCCGGCCGAGGACGACGAGTTCGCTCAGCTGGCAAGCGAGTTCGACACCCTCGATGAGCTGAAGGCCGATCTGCGCGAGCGCGTCGGACGGGTTCGTAAGGTCGAGCAGGCGGGGCAGATCCGCGACAAGGTCCTCGAGACCCTGCTGGAGACCGTCGAGGTTCCGCTGCCCGAGGCCGTCGTCAAGGCCGAGGTCGACGCGGCACTGCACGACGCCGTGCACAGCCTCGACCACGACGAGGACGCCCTGAACAAGGCTCTCGAGGAGCAGGGCACGAGCCGCGAAGAGTTCGACAAGGACGCCAAGGAGAGCGCCGAGCGCTCGGTGAAGACCCAGCTGCTGCTGGACGCCATCGCCGACGCGTCCGACGTCACTGTGGGCCAGGACGAACTCACCGAGCGCATCCTGTTCCAGGCCCAGCGCTACGGCATGGCTCCGGAGCAGTTCATTCAGCAGATCCAGCAGGCCGGCCAGCTCGGTGCCGTCTTCGCCGACGTGCGCCGCGGCAAGGCTCTCGCCGGTGTCGTCGAGCAGGCCACCGTCACCGACACCACGGGTGCCACCGTGGACACTGCGGAACTGTTCGGCAACGGCGAGACCGAAACCGATGAGCCCGCCGCGGATTCCGCCGAGGGCGAAGACCAGAGCTAACGCTGGTCGCGGGGTGTTTCCCGCATGTTCGGCGGTGAGTTGTTTTCCGCTTTGAGCGAAGTAGGGCGGCACCGGGACTCCGGTGCCGCCCTCCTTCGTTAGTGTCTGTGTCAGCAATCAACGATTTACGGAGAAGGCAGGTACCGTGACTTCCAATCACCTGGAGACTTTGCAGAGTCCCGCCATGACTTCAGCCACCGCTGGGTTGAACCTCAGCGATTCGGTGTACGAGCGCCTGCTGCGCGAGCGCATCATCTTCCTCGGTACCCAGGTCGACGACGACATCGCGAACAAGCTGTGCGCTCAGATCCTGCTGCTGTCGGCAGAGGATCCCAATCGGGACATCTCCCTCTACATCAACTCGCCCGGCGGCTCGGTCAGCGCCGGAATGGCGATCTACGACACGATGCAGTTCGCGGAGTGCGACGTTGCCACGTTCGGAATGGGTCTTGCCGCCTCGATGGGTCAGTTCCTGCTCTCCGCCGGTGCGAAGGGCAAGCGTTACGCTCTCCCGCACGCCCGGATCATGATGCACCAGCCGTCCGCCGGTATCGGGGGCACCGCCAGTGACATCGCGATCATGGCCGAGCAGTTCGCCCACACCAAGCGTGAGATGGCCGAGCTGATCGCCGAGCACACCGGTCAGACCGTCGAGCAGATCACCGCCGACTCCGACCGCGACCGCTGGTTCACCGCCAATGAGGCTCTCGAATACGGCTTCGTCGACCACGTCGTCTCCCGCGCACGCCAGGCGGGTGGAACCGGTAGCTGAATCCGGCCCCTGACCCTCCCCGCGTCCCACACATCCTTGGAGAACTGATGACCAACCTGTTCGATCCCCGCAACCTGGGAGGCCAGGCGCCCGCCGCCCCGCAGTCGCGCTACATTCTGCCGTCGTTCATCGAGCACTCGAGCTATGGCGTCAAAGAGTCCAACCCGTACAACAAGCTGTTCGAGGAGCGCATCATCTTCCTCGGCGTCCAGGTCGACGATGCCTCGGCCAACGACGTGATGGCTCAGTTGCTCGTTCTGGAATCGCTCGACCCCGATCGCGACATCACGATGTACATCAACTCCCCGGGTGGTTCGTTCACCTCGTTGATGGCGATCTACGACACCATGCAGTACGTGCGCGCCGACATCACCACGGTGTGCCTGGGTCAGGCGGCGTCGGCGGCGGCCGTGCTGCTGGCGGCCGGGTCGCCCGGTAAGCGCCTGGCGCTGCCGAACGCTCGCGTCCTCATCCACCAGCCGGCCTCTGGCGGCATCCAGGGCCAGGTGTCCGACCTCGAGATTCAGGCAGCCGAGATCGAGCGCATGCGCCGTCTGATGGAGACGACGCTGTCGAAGCACACCGGCAAGACGCCGGATGTGATCCGCAAGGACACCGATCGCGACAAGATCCTCACCGCCGAAGAGGCGAAGGAATACGGGATCATCGACGACGTGCTCGAGTACCGCAAACTCAGCGCCCAGAAGTGATGTATTGCCGCCCCGGCTCGGGCGACACGCCGTGAGGGTGGAGTTGCGACGGGCCGGGTGCGGCGTCGGTAAGGCTGGCGTTCCCGGAAGATCGGCGAGCGAATCACCGACAACCAGTCGACCTCGCTCGCGATCTGCGGGTACGGTCACATAACGGGCTTTCGTTTTTCGGTGGTGCGCAGCACGCGTGTCATCGGGATTCGGTGGTTGCACGTAAACGAGGGAAGTAGGGACCTGACGAGATGGCACGCATCGGTGACGGCGGGGATCTGCTCAAGTGCTCTTTCTGCGGTAAGAGCCAGAAGCAGGTCAAAAAGCTTATTGCGGGGCCTGGGGTGTACATCTGCGACGAGTGCATCGACCTCTGCAACGAGATCATCGAAGAGGAGCTGGCAGAGTCCAGCGAGGTGAAGCTCGACGAGCTGCCGAAGCCTGCCGAGATCCGGGACTTTCTCGAAAATTACGTGATCGGCCAGGACGCCGCCAAGCGGACCCTCGCTGTCGCCGTCTACAACCATTACAAGCGCATCCAGGCCGGTGACAAGGGTCGTGACGCGCGTGGTGAGACGGTCGAGCTGGCCAAGTCGAACATCCTCATGCTCGGCCCGACCGGCTGTGGCAAGACCTACCTTGCTCAGACGTTGGCGAAGATGCTCAACGTCCCGTTCGCGATCGCCGACGCCACGGCACTCACCGAGGCCGGTTACGTGGGTGAAGACGTCGAGAACATCCTGCTCAAGCTGATCCAGGCCGCCGATTACGACGTCAAGCGCGCCGAGACCGGCATCATCTACATCGACGAGGTCGACAAGATCGCCCGCAAGAGCGAGAACCCGTCGATCACACGCGATGTGTCCGGTGAAGGCGTGCAGCAGGCGCTTCTGAAGATCCTCGAGGGAACGCAGGCGAGCGTGCCTCCGCAGGGCGGGCGTAAGCACCCCCATCAGGAATTCATCCAGATCGACACCACCAACGTGCTCTTCATCGTGGCCGGCGCCTTCGCCGGACTCGAGCGGATCGTCTCCGACCGGGTCGGCAAGCGTGGAATCGGCTTCGGCGCCGAGGTGCGTTCCAAGGCGGAGATCGATACGCAGGACCACTTCGCCGAGGTCATGCCCGAAGACCTGATCAAGTTCGGTCTGATTCCCGAGTTCATCGGTCGCTTGCCGGTGGTGGCGTCGGTCACCAACCTCGACAAGGAATCACTCGTCCAGATCCTGTCCGAGCCGAAGAACGCGCTGGTCAAGCAGTACAACCGGCTCTTCGACATGGACGGCGTGGAGTTGGAGTTCACCACGGACGCGCTCGAGGCCATCGCCGACCAAGCGATTCTTCGTGGCACCGGTGCCCGCGGTCTCCGCGCGATCATGGAAGAAGTTCTTCTCCCGGTCATGTACGACATCCCGAGTCGCGATGATGTCGAAAAGGTCGTGGTCAGCGCCGAAACGGTCAACGACAACGTTCTGCCGACCATCGTTCCGCGTAAGCCCGACCGCGGGGAACGCCGGGACAAGTCCGCGTAGGCGGAGGCGCGCTGTATCCTGATTGCGGACTAACTCACTAGTTCGTACATACGGAGGTAACGCGCGCGATGACAGCTCCAGGACCGATCTTCGTTCTGAACGGCCCCAACCTGAACCTGCTCGGGCAGCGCCAGCCCGAGGTGTACGGATCCGAGACGCTCGATGACGTCGTCGAACTCTGTCGCACCTCGGCTGCGCGGGCCGGTCGGGAGATCGTGGCTCGTCAGTCCAATCACGAGGGCCAACTGATCGACTGGGTGCACGAAGCGCGGACCACTGCGTCGGGTGTGGTGATCAACCCCGGTGGATACACCCACACCTCGGTGGCGCTACGCGATGCGCTCGTCACGCTCGAGGTGCCGTTGGTGGAGGTCCACATCAGCAATGTTCACGCGCGCGAGGAATTCCGGCGACACTCGTACGTCTCCGGCGTTGCCACTGGCGTGATCGCCGGGCTGGGCATTATCGGGTACGGGCTGGCCGTCGACTTCATCTGCAACAAGGGCTGAGTACGTCGTGGCAGAGCGGATCCGGACAAGTGTCGCCACCGTCTCCCTCAGCGGGTCGCTGGAGGAGAAGGTCGCCGCGATCGCCGCCGCGGGTTTCGACGGGTTCGAGGTGTTCGAACCGGACTTCGTGAGCTCGCCGTGGTCTCCACGTGAACTCGCAACCCGCGCAGCGGATCTCGGACTTACGCTAGATCTCTATCAGCCGTTCCGTGACCTCGATTCGACGGACGATGCCACCTTCGCCCGCAACCTGGTCCGGGCCGAACGCAAATTCGACATCATGGAGCAGCTCGGCTGCGACACCATGCTGGTCTGCTCGTCTCCGTTGCCGGAGGCGGTACGCGACGACGGTCTTCTCACCGCGCAACTCCACACTCTTGCCGAACGGGCGCACGCCCGTGGACTGCGGATCGCGTACGAGGCGCTGGCTTGGGGAACGCACGTCAACACCTATCGTCATGCGTGGAAGATCGTGGCGGACGCGGACCATCCCGCCCTCGGAACCTGTCTCGACAGCTTCCACATCCTCTCGCGCGGCGACGACCCCTCGGGTATCCGCGACATCCCGGGCGAGAAAATCTTCTTCCTGCAACTCGCGGACGCACCACGCCTGTCGATGGATGTCCTGCAGTGGAGTCGGCATCACCGGAACTTCCCGGGGCAAGGAAACTTCGACCTTGCGGCGTTCGGCGCGCACGTGCAGGCGGCGGGGTACCAGGGCCCGTGGTCACTCGAAATATTCAACGACACGTTCCGCCAGTCGTCCACCGGCCGCACGGCGGCAGACGCTCACCGTTCGTTGTTGTATCTGCAGGAGGAAGTCGGCCGGGTTCTGGCGGAACGCGGCGAAGAGGCCGACGGCGGGCCGGTCCTCTTCCGGCCACCGCCCCGCGCGCCGCTCGAGGGAATCGTGTCCTTGCGCCTCGCGGCGGGTCCCGGCAAAGAAGCGGACCTGCGGCAGGCACTGCAGCACATCGGTTTTCAGCTAGCCGGGCGGCATCGCAACCACGACCTCCAGTTGTGGCGGCACGGGCCGTTGACCGTCGTCGTCGACGCCACGGCCGGCACCGTGTGGACTGCCCCGGGCCTGCCTGCGCACTTGCCGGTGCTCACCCAGATCGGCATCCGGTCGAGCGACCCGGATGCATGGGGTGAGCGGGCGGCAGCGCTCGAGGTGCCGGTGCACGAGGTTCAGTTGCCGGGCGTGGACACGGCTCCCGAGTCAGATGTAGTCCGGCTGAAAATCACCGATGCCACTTCGCTGGACCTGCGAGGGCCCGGGAGTGCGGCTGCGTGGCAGTCGGCCTTCGACCTGTATCCCACCGAGTCGCGGTGGCAGGACGACGTTCCCGTCTTCACGGGTGTAGATCATGTGGCCCTGGCGGTGCCGTCCGACAACTGGGACGGCATCATGCTGCTGCTGCGGTCGGTGTTTGCAATGGCGCCGCACGAGGGCCTCGACGTCACCGACGCGGTCGGAATGATGCGCAGTCAGGCGCTGACGATGGATCAGACGGGTGCCGACGGCGTCGACCGGCCGCTGCGCATCTCCCTGAACATGGTTCCGGGCGCAGCGCCCGGCAATTCGCACATCGCCGCGACCAGGCGTGGTGGGATCAGCCATGTGGCGTTCTCGTGCAGCGACATTTTCACCGCGGCGGCCGCGATGCAGTCCAACGGGTTCGAGCCGTTGTCGATTTCACCGAACTACTACGACGACCTCGAGGCCCGGTTCGGGCTGTCGCGGGAGTTGCTGGATCGGATGAGCAGTTCGGGCATCATGTACGACGCCGATCCGCACGGGGAGTTCTTCCACGTGTTCACCAGGACGGTGGGCGCCGACCTGTTCTTCGAGGTGGTGCAGCGGATCGGCGGGTACGAGGGCTACGGCGACGCCAACTCGGCGATGCGCTTGGCCGCCCAGCTGCGGGCGGCCGGCTGAGGGTGGCCGGCTGAGGGGCGGGCGCGGCGTCACCTACCGGTCGTCCGGACCCCGAATCGAGGATCGCTGGACCATCTCCACCGTGACGCGCTCACCCGTCTCGAGTGACTCGACCCCCGCAGCGCACACTGCGGCGGCCGCGTAACCGTCCCATGCGTCCGGCCCGTCGATGTAGTTGCCCGTCCTGGATCCCGAGCGGACAGCATCGACCCACCGCTGAATCTCGATGTCGTAGGCCTGCCCGAACCGCTCCGTGAAGGTCCGCGTGATCCGACCGCTTCGAATGCCGGGCGTGCTCGTACGAATCAGTCCTACGTCGAGACCGATCATTGCGCTACCCGATTCCCCGACAACCTCTGTCCGGACCTCGTAGGCGACCCCGGTGGTGACGAACACCTCCACGTCGACGTGCATGCCGGACGTGGTGGTGAACAGAGCGATCTGCGGATCCCGCAGGCCCTCCGGTGCTCGCGGGTTGGGTCTGGGCGTGATGATCTGAACGGAGGAGATCTCCTCGTTCAGCAGGAAGCGGGTCACATCGACCTCGTGCACCAGCGAATCCTTGACGATCATCGCGCTGTCGAAATGAGTTGGCACGCTCGGGTTTCGGTGGATGCAGTGCAGGAGCAGGGGGCGACCCAATTGGCCCGAGTGGAGGAGGGCCGCGAGTTGCCGGTACTCGGGATCGAATCGGCGCATGAAACCCACTTGTATGAGCTTCGTGCCCAGTTCCGCTTCACGCGCGACCACTTCGAGTGATGTGGCGACGTCGGTAGTAAGGGGCTTCTCGCACATCACCGGCTTGCCGTGCTCGAGGCACGCAAGCAGTTGCTTCTCATGGGCCGGGCCGGGACTGGCCAGCAGTACGGCGTCGACGTCCGGATCCGCGATCGCATCGAGCGGATCTTCGACGACGCGGCAATCCGGGATGGTCGCGGCGAGTCGCGCAGCCTTCTCGACGACGTAGTCGTTGACCACCGCGACCCGGGCACCGGAAATTGTGGAGGTAATGCGTCTGACGTGATCGGCGCCCATCATTCCGACGCCCAGTACGGCGATGCGGAGGCTCCGGCTTGCGGTCATCGGGGAACGAACTCCTGACGTTGTCAGTGGAAGCGAACGGAACCTATCCCGCAGCTCTCCAGATACATTCGAGTGCGTTGCGCGATCGGCAAGGGGACGTGGGGGGCGCAGGGATAGAGGTCTTGCTCGACGATGGCGAATACGTCTATATCGAGCGTGTCGATCGCCGCGAGGACAGACGGCATGTCCGGGATTCCCAGCGGAGGCTCGATCATGACGGCGAGCTGCACGGCTTCACCGAACGGCAGGTCGCCGGCTTCGACCGTGGCCCGGACCTCGGGATCGACCTGCTTGAGGTGCAAGTAGCCGATACGCTCGGCCGCGCGCTCGATGATCGCGAGATTGTCGCCACCGCGGTAACTGATGTGCCCGGTGTCGAGGCACAGATTGACGAATTTTTCGTCGGTGGCATCGAGAAAACGATACACCCGCTCCTCCGTGTCGATATGGCTGTCGGCGTGCGGGTGGTACTGGGCTTCGACGCCGTACTGCTCGAACATTCGCTTGCCCAGCTCGTTCATTCCTGCGGTCTTCTTCGTCCATTGCTCCGTGGTGAGGCTGCGATCTTCGAGGACCTTGCCGCTGCCCGGATCGCGCCACATCTCGGGGATCACGACGACGTGCCGGCCACCGACAGCCGCAGTGAGGGCGGCGACTTCCTCGATCCGGGACCAGACGGCTTCCCGGGAATCGGGTCGATGCAAGTGCTCGAACACCGTCCCGGCGGAAAGTTTCAGGCCGCGGGCGTCGAGTTCGTCACGCAGCTTCTCCGGCTGGGTGGGCAGGTAGCCGTACGGGCCCAGTTCGATCCATTCGTAACCGGCCGCGGACACCTCGTCGAGGAAGCGGTCGTAAGAAATCTGCCGCGGGTCGTCGGCGAACCAGACACCCCAGGAATCAGGGGCTGATCCGACGCGGATGGCGCTCATGTCGGGGCTCCTTTCGAGTTCTTGGGTAGTCGCTCTAGTTTCCGGAGGGCCGCAGGAAGGGGCGTTGGATCTTCTTCCACTGTGCGTACGTCTCGTAGGCGGTTCGGGTCGAGTCGAGCGTGGACGTGGAAGACACCGGAACGTCCCACCAGGATTCACTGTCCGGGCCAGGGGAACGCGGATCGGTTTCCACGTGAATGACAGTAGTCGTCTCGCCGGCCTTCGCGACTTTGACGGCGTCAGCGAACTCCGCAGCTGTCTTCACGCGAATGACATCTACGCCGAGACTGGCTGCGTTGGCTGCCAAGTCGACCGGGAGTACCTCGCCGTCGAGCCGACCCGATCCGCCGCGGCGACGGTACTCTGTGCCGAATCTCTGGGATCCCACCGACTCGGAGAGCGATCCGATCGAGGCGAAACCGTGATTCTGCACCAGGATGACGATGAGCTTGAGATTTTCCTGCACTGCAGTCACCAGCTCGTTGGCCATCATGAGGTACGAACCGTCACCGACCATGACGAAGACGTCGCGGTCGGGACAGGCCATTTTGACGCCGACTCCGCCGGCGATCTCGTATCCCATGCAGGAGAAGCCGTATTCGACGTGGTAGCCCTTCGCATCGCGCGTCCGCCACAGCTTGTGGAGGTCGCCGGGCAGGGAACCGGCGGCGCCGACCACGACGTCACGTGGGTCCGACAGGGTGTTCGCCAAGCCGACCACCTGGCTCTGGTTCACCTGCCGAGTGTCGTCGGTGATGCGGTACACCGACTCGACTTTCGCTTCCCAGCGGGATACCAGCTCGCGCGTCCGCGTGCGGTATTCCTGGGACACGCAATAGTCGCCGAGCAAGGGGCCGAGCGCCTCGAGCGCCTCCCGAGCATCCGCGATGACGCTGACTCCGCCCTGTTTCACCGAATCGAGCGATGCCACATTGATATTGACGAACTGCACGTTCGGGTGTGCGAACGCGGTCCGCGACGCCGTCGTGAAATCGCTGTACCTGGTACCGATGCCGATGACCACATCGGCATCGGCGGCCAACGTGTTGGCTGCCGTGGTTCCGGTCGAGCCGATGGCTCCCAGCGACTGTGGGTGATCGGAAGCGAGCGATCCCTTGCCTGCCTGCGTCAGACCGACAGCGACGCCGGTCTGCTCGACGAACGCTACGAGGGCGTCGGTCGCACCGGAGTAGATGACACCACCACCGGCGATGATGAGCGGATTCTGTGCCGAGCGAATGATATCCGCAACGCGGGTGAGCACGGACCGTTCGGGCAGGGGCCGCGCGACGTGCCAGGTGCGCGGGGCGAAGAGCGAGCGCGGCCAGTCGAATGCGTGTGCCTGAACGTCCTGCGGAATAGCGACCGTGGCGGCGCCGGTTTCGGCCGGGTCGGTCAGCACGCGCATCGCTCCGAGCAGCGCCGCGGGCAGCTGCTCCGGGCGCCACACCCGGTCGAAGTATCGCGACAGCGGCTTGAAGGCGTCGTTGACGGTGACATCACCGCTGGACGGCAATTCGAGTTCCTGGAGAACCGGGGCACTCGCACGGGTCGCGAATGTGTCGGCAGGCAGCAGTAGCACCGGCAACCGGTTGATCGTGGCGAGTGCCGCACCGGTAAGCATGTTGGTCGAGCCCGGCCCGACACTGCTGGATACCACCCACGTCTGCAGGCGGTTCTTCTGGCGTGCGTACGCGACGGCTGTGTGCACCATCGCCTGCTCGTTGCGGCCGGGCACGTAGGGCAACTCGGGTATGGTCCCGGCTTCGGCGGCGTCGATCTCCGCCTGCAGCAGCGCCTGTCCCACACCGGCCACGTTGCCGTGGCCGAAGATGCCGAGGCAACCGGCGAAGAACCGGTTCCGTACGCCGTCCCGCTCCACATACTGGTTTTCGAGGAACCTGAGAGCCGCCTGGGCCACAGTGAGGTGCACGGTGCCCTCGGCGTCGGGATCTTCGTTCGCCGATCGAGGCGCGGTGGACACCACGTCATGCTCCTTTCGGAAAGGTGGAGCGGTGCAAGGGCAGTCGGGGATCGACGGTCTGGTGCTCCCAACTGGTGCGGACCCAGGCGTGCGCCGGGTCGTCGCAGATCTTCCAGGATCGATCGTCGCCGGGACCGGCCATGACGTTCAGGTAGTACATGTGGTGGCCGGGTGCGGCAATCGACGGGCCGTGATACCCGTGCGGAACGAGGACCACGTCGCCGGTTCGTACTTCCTCGAGCACCTCGATCGGCCGCTCGGGTGTGCCGTACACGCGGTGGTAGCCGAATCCGGTGCCACTGAAATCGGGTGTCCCCGAATGTGCCTGGGCGATCTCGAAATAGTAGATCTCCTCCAGCTGGGATTCCACAGCGCTGTTCTCGTCGTGCTTGTGGCTCGGATACGACGACCAGTTGCCGCCGGGCGTGATCACCTCGCACGCGATGATCGAATCTGCCTCGAACCGGTCGGCGGTCGCGAAGTTGTGCACCTGCCGGCTGCAGTTGCCCGCGCCGCGCAGTTCCACGGACACGTCCGCGGCGGGAACATATCGGAACGGGAACTTCTGCCGGGCCCGGGCGCCGCAGAGCGCGAAGCGTCCACCATTCGAGGCTGTAACCCGGTAGGCGGAGTCGATGCCGACATACGCGAAGTCGGTGGGGCCGTCGAACACCGATCGTCGCCCGGCGAGGACGAACTCCTCGTTCGCGCAGGACACCGTCACCCATCCCGAGAGGGGAACGACGAGAATTTCTTCTGCGCCGGTGTGGAATTCCGCGGAGCCGTCGAGAGGAAGCGTCAGGACGCGCAGGCTCGACTCGGTCCAGCCCGCGGATTCGGGCGTCACCTCGAGGTCGAAGGGACCGGTGGCGGCGGAGCCGACGGGCAGGTAATACTTGCTGCTCATCGCATCCCCTCCGGCGCGGTCAGTGGCGAGGCGCGATGCGCACGGGGGATGAACGTTTCAGACATCGATGACCTCCGCAGTGTCGACTTCGGCACGTGCGCGTACCTCTTCGGCCGTCGGCATCGCCGTGGAGCATTCGAGGCGGGACGCCACAATCGCTCCTGCGGCATTGGCGTAACGCAGTACTTTCTCGAGCGGCCATCCGGACAGAAGTCCGTGGCACAGGGAGCCGCCGAAGCTGTCACCCGCGCCGAGTCCGTTGACAACTTGCACGTCGATCGCCGGTACGGTGACGCGCTGGCTGCGCGTCTTTCCGAGCACACCACGCGGGCCCTGTTTCACTATGGCGAGTTCGACACCGAAGTCGAGGAGGGCGTCGGCGGCGTTGTCCGCGTCGGTCTCACCGACCGCGATCTCACATTCTTCCCGGTTGCCCACGGCAACGGTGACGTGTCGGAGAGCGCGCTGCATCTGCGCAGTGGCGTCGGCCGCGCAGGCCCAGAACATCGGCCGGTAATCGAGATCGAGAACGGTGTGCTGCCGACGGCCGCGCGATTGCCAGGCCGCGAAATGAGCACTACGACTCGGTTCCTCGGACAGTCCGGTCGCCGTGGACCAGTACAGCTTCGCCTCTCGCACTGCGGCGGTGTCGATGTGCTCGGGGGAGATCTGCAAGTCGGGGGCCGCGGGCTTGCGGTAGAAATACAGCGGAAAGTGGTCCGGGGGAAAGATCTCACAGAACGTGACCGGTGTCGGGTATGCGGAGTCGATGCGCACGTAACGGTTGTCTACTCCGAGGTCGGTGAGCGCCGAGCGCACGAACCGTCCGAACGGATCGTCGCCGACGCCGGAGATGAGGGCACTGCGGCAACCCAGGCGCGCGGCGGCGACGGAGACATTGGCTGCGCTGCCGCCGAGGAATTTGCCGAACGTCTCTACCTGCTCGAGCCCGACCCCGGTCTGCAGAGGGTAAAGGTCGACCCCACAACGACCGATAGCGAGAACATCCCAGCCGGGGCGGCTGCGGTGCGTGCTGTCCGTGGTCAATGCTGACTCCCGGGGAGGTCGTTGCGGCGCTCTGCGCAGGCGGTGAAATCTGATGGAGACTGTTCTCCACATCGCGCGCACTGTCAACGCTTTGTCCTGACATTAAGACGTAACGTTCACCCGGTGTTAGTCTTTTCAGCGCCGCTCTGGCCGAGGACGAGGATCGGAGTGATCCGTGAGTGCACAGCTCGCAGTCGAGCTCGACAGATCCAGCCCGATCCCGCTCTACTTTCAGCTGGCACAAAGTATCGAGAAAGCGATCATCGCAGGCGAACTCGCGCCGGGAGATCGATTCGAGAACGAACTCTCACTCGCCAAGCGTCTCAATCTCTCACGCCCCACAACTCGGCGGGCGATCCAGGAAGTCGTCGACAAGGGGTTGCTCGTCCGAAAGCGCGGTGTGGGGACGCAGGTGGTGCACAGTACGATGCACCGACCGGTGGAGCTGACGAGTCTGTTCGACGACCTCACCAGGACGGGGCAGAGCCCCACCACCACGCTGCTCGAGTTTCGCGTGACGGCGCCCGGAGCGAACGTCGCGGCCGAACTCGGCCTGGAGCACGGCGCGGAAGTGGCGTACATCCGGCGACTCCGCAGCGCCAACGGGGAGCCTCTCGCGCTGTTGACGAACTTCCTCCCGTTCGCCCTCGCGCCGGACCCGGAGGAACTGGAAGAGTCCGGGTTGTACGCCGCACTGCGAGCACGTGGAGTGCACATTCGGTTGGCTCGGCAGCGGATCGGCGCATCACTGGCGACCGACGCCGAGGCGCTGCTGCTCGACGAGAAGGCCGGTGCACCGTTGCTGACCGTGAACCGGACTGCCTTCGACGATTCCGGCCGCGCTGTCGAATGCGGTAGCCACTGCTACCGGGCGTCTCGCTACAGCTTCGACACGACCGTCGTCGACAAATAGGCCTCGAGTCCGGTGCCTCGACGCGAAGAACGCGCCCGGCAAGGTGCCGGGCGCGCTCGATGGTCGTGACGAGATCAGACCTTCAGCTTCGCGAGCGCGACGTCTTCCTTGTCGAGTTCGAGGAGCGGGGTGCGCGAATTTTCCTTCGCGGTGGCGGCGGAGGCTCCGGCGACGAGTGCGCACACTGCTGTGAAGACCGCGACGGGCACCCAGTTCTTGGGGTCGGCACCGCGGAGTGCCTGGGCGATGGTCGGGGCGAATCCGGCGAGCGCGAACCCGAGCTGCGTGCCGATCGCCATGCCGGAGTAGCGAACTCGGGACGAGAACATTTCGGCGTAGAAGGCGGGCCAGATGGCGTTGGTCCCGGCGTACACGCCACCCATGAGCAGGATTCCGGCGAGGAAGATCAGTGTGACGTTGCCGGTGCCGATCGCGGCGAAGTACAGGAAGATTCCGGCGGCGGAGCCGATCGCGCCGCCGATGAAGACGGGCTTGCGGCCGATCCGGTCGGACAGGATGCCGAGCAGCGGCTGTGAGATGAGTGCCACGCAGTTGGCGGCGATCGCGACCCACAGCATGGTGGTCCGGCTCATCCCGATTTCCGGAGTGGTGGCGTACGCGAGGCCGAACACGGAGAAGACGGTGCTGACGACGGCGATGAATGCGCAGAACACGACCCGCAGTACGTCACGCCAGTGCGTGCGGAACAGGTCGACGACGGGAAGCGGCGCGGGGGTCTCGTCCAATGCCTCCTTGTTGGCAATGAAGATCTCGGGCTCCTCGAGCTTGCGACGCACGATGTAGGCGACGACGAGGACGAGGAGGCTGCACCAGAACGGGACACGCCAGCCCCAGCTGTAGAGGGTCTCGTCCGGCATCGCGGCGACCGGGATGAACGCGAGGCTGGCGACGATGAAGCCGGCCTGGGTGCCCGTCAAGGTCCAGCTGCAGAAGAACCCGCGACGGTGGGCGGGGGAGTGCTCGAGGGTGAGGGAACCGGCTCCCGACTGCTCGCCGGCAGCGGAGATGCCCTGACAGATACGCAGGAGAACCAGGAGTGCCGGTCCCACCATGCCCGCGGTTTCCGAAGAAGGCAGACAACCGATCAGGAAGGTCACGACCCCCATGAGCACCAGGCAGAACATCATCACCTTCTTGCGCCCGGCCCGGTCGCCGAAGTGTCCGACGAATACCGCACCGACCGGACGTGCGACGTAAGAGATGCCGAAGGTGGCCAGCGACAGCAACAGCGGGTTCTTCGAGCCTTCGAAGAACACGTGGGGGAACACCAGCGCAGCAGCCGAGGCGAAAATATAGAAGTCGTAGTACTCGAGCAGGCTGCCGAAGAAGGCGGCTTTCGCGGCCTTTTTCGCGTTGGTGGGATCGGCGTTGGGGTCGACGGCGGAACGGCCGTTGCCGTCACCGCCTCGACCGGATACGCCGGTGCCGTAGTCGATGGTCATCGATACTCCTGGGGAGCGAGGAGGGCGAACAGGCTGCGCTCGGCGAGCGGCTGTTCGAAGGTCGTGCAAGCAAGGTAACCCCCGTCACACGCTCTCGTCAATAATGGTCGAAATGGTTAGTTCATAATTTTCCGGGCTGCTGAAGGTAGGCGAGGACGACGTCACCGAGCATCGTGCGCAGGTGGGGGCGGTTCTCGGCGCCCGTGAGATCCCAGTCGAACAGCGCCTTGAAGGTGTACCGGTTGGCTACGCGAAAGACGCAATACGCGCTGATGAGCATGTGAATGTCGAGGGCGGTGGTATCGGCACGGAAGATTCCGGCATCCTGCCCGCGTTGAAGAATTTTCTCGAGTGTGCGGATGGCGGGGGTTTGCGTTTCCTGTAGGCCCTCGGCCTGGCTGAGATTTGCGCCCCGATTCGTGTTCTCGATGGCGACCAGCCGGATGAAGTCGGGGTGCGCCTCATGGTGATCGAAGGTCAACTCGGCGAGCGCTCTGATCGCCTCCGACGGATCGAGGTGGTCGACGTCGAGCTGCGACTCTTCGTAGCGAATCTCCTCGTACGCGCGCTGGAGCACCGCTCGATACAGGCCGTCCTTGTCGCCGAAGTAGTAGTAGAGCATCCGCTTCGTCGTGGCGGTCTTGGCTGCGATCTCGTCGATGCGGGCACCGGACAAACCTTTGTCGGCGAACTCCTTCATCGCCACGCGCAGAATGTCCTCCTTGGTCTTCTCGGGATTTCGAGTGCGTTTGGCACCCTCGTGCCGGGGTGTCTTCTCCGTAGCGTCACTTCGTGTCATCCCGAGAACTCCTGTTCATCGCTGTTGCTTTCGCGCGGTATGGAGGTATGCTACCGTGACATAACTCACTAGATAGTTAATTAGCGCCCGCAAGTCCTCTCCCGGAAGTGAGCACCATGATTTCTCCCGACCTCGACACCGTTGCCGTATCCCGCCCGTCGTACCTGTGTGGGCTCATCGGTTCGGGAATCTCGAAGTCCCTGACGCCTCCTCTGCACGAGGCGGAGGGTCAGGCGCAGGGGGTCGGGTACGTCTACCGCATTCTCGATCTCGACACACTCGCGCTGGGTGAGGATGCGTTGCCGCGGCTCCTCGCCTCGGCGAAGCTGCTCGGATTCGATGGTCTCAACATCACGCATCCCTGCAAGCAGGCCGTGATCCCGTTGCTCGACGACCTGTCGGACGATGCGCGCACGCTCGGCGCGGTCAACACGGTGCACATCGCTAATGGACGGCTCATCGGCCACAACACCGACTGGTCCGGATTCGCGCGGAACATGGACGAGGGGCTCGGCGGCGCGCCGACCGATCGTGTGGTCCAGCTAGGGGCAGGCGGCGCGGGCGCGGCCGTCGCATACGCGGCGCTGACCCGTGGGGTCCTGCACTTCACGATCATCGATGCCGACGCCACCCGCGCACAGCTGCTGCGGAATTCACTCGCCGCCATGTTCCCGGACCGCGTCGTCGTCTCCGGTGACCTCTCCGCCGTGCCCGCCGCTGTCGGGCAAGCGCAAGGTCTCATCAATGCAACCCCGCTCGGAATGGCGCAGCATCCCGGTATGGCGCTGGATGCCGAACTGCTCCGGCCCGATCTTTGGGTTGCCGACGTCGTCTACCGGCCAGCGGAAACTGAGCTTCTGCGACGTGCCCGCGACATCGGGGCGCGCACCCTCAGCGGGATCGGAATGGCCGTCGGACAGGCGGTCGATTCCTTCCGCATCTTCACCGGACTCGAACCCGACGCCCTACGGATGCAGGAGCACATGCGGCGGCTGCTCGCCGAAGAGGACAACGCCACCCTCGCCGCATCACCGTCGTGAACCGTGCCGGGGCCTTCGCGGGCAGGGGGAGTCGGCGGCAACCTCGGCCAGCGACGTCCTTGTTTTGGGGATATCCTTGTCTTCGGGGCATCCTTGTCTCCGGGTTGCTGCTCGCAACGGGGTTTGGTGGGTTGGTGAGGACCAAGGTCGATGCAGTCTGCGCTTGGCGCTTGGCGCTTGGCGCTTGGCGCTTGGCGCTGGGTCGTTTGGCGCTTGGCATGACGGCATGACGGCATGACGGCTCTGCAACAGGAGTGGTCCTGTTGCGGAGTCGGCAGATGTGTGTCGCGCCTCGGGTGTCAGGCAGCTCGGGGCCGGGCCTGGTTGTGCGCGGGTATGGGTGTGCGTTCGAAGTCGACTTGCCGGGGCGGAATGAAGACGGGGTGCCGGTCTGCCCCCATTTCGATTTCCCAGTCGCTGTGGTGGAGCAGTCGGTGATGGAACCCGCAGAGCAGCACCAGGTTGTCCATGTCGGAGGGCCCACCTTTCGACCAGTGGACGATGTGGTGGCCCTCGCACCATGATGGTGGCGCACCGCATCCGGGAAATGCGCATCCCCGATCTCTCGCGACCAGCGCTTTTCGTTGTCGTTTGGTCACTGTCCGGGTGGTGGTGCCGAGGTCGAGTGGCGCACCGTGGTCGTCGAGCACGATCGGCGTGTAGATCGAGTCGCAGCTGAGGAGCCGAGCCGCTCGCAGGCTCAGCGGTCCCATCCACTCGGTCCACGCGACCCCCTCGACCGCGAACAGCGACGCGTCCCTCGCGCAGGCGCCGCGCTGATCTGCGCCGGCGCCGGCGCCGGCGTGGTCGGCGAGGTCGTTGATGTTGATGTGGAGGGAGACGTGGGGTCGTTCTCCGCCTTCTTCGCCGGCGATTGCGGCGTCGAGGTACCGGCGCAGCAGTTCGGTGAACCCGTCGGCCCGGCGCTGTCCGGGGGTGCGGGTGTCTGTGGTTCCGTCCTGCGCGGGTCGCGGCTTCGAGAGTCCGGAGAGCGCGGAGAGCAGCATTTCACCGGTGACGGCGTCGAGGTCGCCTGTGACGGCGACGCGCCCGTTGAGCGTTCTGGAGGCGTGGAATTCGTTGAGTTCGGTGTCTTCGGCGGGCGGCGGGTCGTCGGATTCGAAGGCGCGTTCGAGTCGAGCGATGACGGCGCGCACGGCGTCGGTGTTGGCGGTAGGACCGCTCGCCGCGTACAGCAACGCGTTTCGGCAATCGCCCATCGCTTCGAGTGGCATGCCTTTGGGCGGCCTCTCGCAGAATTTCATGATCAGTGCGGCGTGCTCCGCCGACATCGTGGTGTCGAAGTAGGCGTCCGCGATTTCCGGTTGGGAACGTAAACCTCGACCCAACATCACGATGCGTCCCGCCGCACCCACCTCGAGCAACGTCTTGGAGGCCAGCCACAGCTTGGTTGGAAATCCCAGCACATCGACCTTGCAGCGGTGGTCGACGGCACCGACCAGCCTGACCCGCAAAGCCTCGAGTCGCTGAATCTCCTCCGACACAGCAACCACCGATGCGAGCAACTCGGCCTCGGCCAGACGCCACGCATCACCGACCGCAGTCGCCAGAATCTCGTCCGACGCCAATATCTGGTCCGACAACGCCCCCTGGATATCCTCCCCAATCCCCATGTTCAAATCCTACTTCGAACACGTGTTCGAGTCAATAGCCCGAGTTGGCTTATGCAGCCGGAGTAGAGGATGCAGGGCATCATCGATTCCGACACCACCCCCCGGTGGCGCGTGGACGTATTTCAGTACCGTCGCGGGCCCCAGGCTCCCGTTCGCTGACGCCAGGACAGCACGTCACCTTCGAACCCGAGAGAGTGGTCAGCGGGACGCAGGACGGCTACCACTACCGCGCACTGGATGTTCGAAGGTGACGGAGACCAGCCTCGAGCCACCCGATCAGGCACCGGCTGTACTGTCCTCAGGCAACTCGACTTCTGAGCCCCAGGAAAATTCGGGTGCACTGATCACATCGATGTGCGCGCGAGGGGTTGAACGGCTGGGTCTGCGAGGGAGACGAAGTCAGACTCGTTCGAAGACCGCGGCGAGTCCCTGGCCGCCGCCGATGCACATCGTTTCGAGTCCGTAGCGGGTTTCGCGGCGGTCCATTTCCCGCAGCAGGGTGGCGAGGATCCGCCCACCGGTGGCACCGACGGGATGCCCGAGGGAGATGCCCGATCCGTTGGGGTTGAGCCGCTCGTCGGTGGGGTCGAGGTCCCAGGTTCTGAGCACCGCGAGGGTCTGCGCGGCGAAGGCCTCGTTCAGCTCGATTACGCCCATGTCGGACAACGACAGTCCGAGTTGTCCGAGGGCCTTCTCCGTCGCCGGCACGGGACCGATGCCCATAGTGCGCGGCGGGACGCCGGCCACTGCCCAGGACGCCATACGGGCGAGCGGCCTCAGCCCGAGCTCCTTGGCCTTCTCGGCGGTCGTCACGATGCACACGGCGGCACCGTCGTTCTGCCCGCTGGCGTTGCCCGCGGTGACGGTCGATGCCGAGTCGATCTTGGAGCGGATGGCGCGGAGCTTCGACAACGACTCCACCGTGGTGTCGGCCCGCGGGTGCTCGTCGGTGTCCACCACGACGGGGTCGGACTTTCGTTGCGGCACAGTGACACCGACGATTTCCTCGGCGAACCGGCCGGCCCGCTGCGCCGCCACCGCCCGCTGATGCGACTGCACTGCGAGCGCGTCCTGATCTTCGCGGCTGATGTCGAACTCTGCGCGCAGATTCTCGGCAGTCTCGATCATGCCGCCCGGAACGGGGAAGTTGTCGCCGCCTGCGGTGACGCGAGCGCGGGCGAGACGGTCGGCGAGCTGCACACCCTCGCCCTTCACTCCCCAGCGAATGTTGGGGTGGGTGTAGAACTCGGCCTGGCTCATCGATTCGGTACCGCCGGCGAGGACCAGGTCGTTGCCGCCGGACGCGACCTGCAGTACCGCGGTGATGACCGCCTGCAGGCCGGATCCGCATCGGCGATCCACCTGCATGCCGGGAACGTCGATACCGAGGCCGGCGTCGAGCGCGGCGATCCGGCCGATCGCCGGAGCCTCACCGCCCGGAGATGCTTGACCGAGGATGACGTCGTCGATCGCGCTGCCGTCGATGCCGGTTCGTTCGACGAGTGCGGTGATGACGGTGGCAGCGAGACCTTGGGGAGTGAGGTCTTTGAACACTCCGCCGAAACGCCCTACCGGGGTGCGCAGGGGCTCACAGATGACGACGTCACGCATGGAAAACCTTTCATAGCTGTTCTGAACGGACCACGTCAGCGATTGACGGTGGCGAGGTCGCGTTCGATGTCGTGCGCGGCATGACGCAGCGCGGGAATCAGATCGGAGTACAGGTCGTCGAGGCTGTACCGGGCAGCATGGGTGGAGATGTTGACAGCCGCCACCGTCTCGCCGGAGGCCGACCGAATGGGCGCAGCCATCGAGCGCAGCCCCGCCTCGAGTTCCTGGTCGAGTAGGCAGTAGTCGTTCTTCCGAACCTCGAGAATCGCTGATCTCAGATCGGCGGGAGCGCTGATGGTGCGTTCGGTGAGCGGCTCGATCTCGATCCGGGAGAGATACGCGTCGAGTTCCTCGTCGGACAGTCCGGCCAACAGCACGCGTCCCATCGAGGTGGCGTAGGCCGGGAACCGCGTGCCGATGGTGATGCCCACCGTCATGATTCTGCTGACCGGGACTCTTGCGACGTACACGATGTCGTCGCCGTCGAGAATCGACACCGACGACGACTCGTGCACCTGGTGACTGAGCTTCTCGAGGTGCGGCTGCGCGACCTCGGGCAGCGAGAGGCTCGACAGGTAGCTGTAGCCCAGTTCGAGTACGCGCGGCGTGAGCCAGAATGCCGAACCGTCGGTGGCCACGTACCCCAGTTCGACGAGTGTCAGCAGGAAGCGACGCGCGGTAGCCCGGGTGAGATCGGTCGCGCGGGCGACATCGCTGAGTGTGCGTCGCTGGTTCTGCTGGTCGAAGCAGCGGATCACCGCGAGGCCACGGGCCAGCGACTGCACGTAGTCGGGGGAGGGGAGAATCTTCTCCGTCGGTTCGGTTGCGGTCATGTCTGCGAATCATCCTCGGTGTCACCCGGCGACAGGTCGGCGAGGGCCTTCTTTCCGAGCGCGAAACCTCGGTTGCTGTTGGGAACACCGGCATAGACGGCGGTGTGCAGCAGTACTTCGCCGATCGTGTCCGCATCGACGCCGCCGCGCAGCGCCGCGCGAATGTGCATGTCCAGTTCGTGCTCGTTGCCGACGGCGGTGAGGACGGCGATGGTGAGAAGGCGCCGCGTCGTGTGGTCGAGGCCCGGCCGTGCCCAGATGTCACCCCAGGCCGTGCGGGTGATGAAGTCCTGGAATGGCGCGGTGAACTCTGTGGTCCCCTCGATCGACCGATCGACGTGTGCGTCACCGAGAACGGAGCGTCGTACCTTCATGCCCTCGGCGTGCGCTGCCCGGCGCCCTCGTGTGTACCCACCACCGAGAATGTGCTCGCGCAGCAGGGCGGTGACGGCACCGGCCTGTTCGAGGTTGGCCACGTGCGCAGCGGGGGAGAGGATTTCGAATCGAGCACCCGCGATCCCGTCGGCGAGCACCTGCATGACGGACGGCGGTGTCGACGGATCCTCGGCGCCGGCGAGAACAAGCGTGGGTGCGGCGATGCGGGAGAGATCGGCGGTGAAGTCCCAATCGGCGAGAGCGTCGCAGCAGGCGGCGTAACCCTCCGGGGAGGTCGCCGCGATCATCTCGCGGTAATGCCGCACGAACTCGGGGTCACGCTTGGTGAGCCCCTCGCTGAACCACCGTGCCACGACGGCGTCCGCAAGTGACTCCGGACCGTCGGTGCGCGAGGCGGCAGCACGCTCCACCCATGCGTGCGGTTCGCCGAACTTCGCTGCAGTGCACAGCAGCGACAGGGACAGCACCCGGCGCGGAGCGTGGGCTCCGAGCCATTGCGCGATGGCGCCGCCCATCGAGAGCCCCACGATGTGGGCGGCGTCGACATCGAGGACATCGAGCACCGCGAGGACGTCTTCGGAGAGTTCGCGCACGGAGTACGGCCCGTCCGGTGCGGGCGACTCGCCGTGGCCGCGCTGATCGACGGCGACCACCCGGCAGTCGTCGGACAGCGCTGCGATCTGCGGATCCCACATCGACCGATTGGAGCCGAGGGAGCCGAGCAGTACCACGACGGGGGCGTCGGGCGATCCGTTCCTGGGGCCGGAGACTTCATGTGCGAGTGCGACTGTCATCGCGTTCCTTCCCGTCCGCGAGTCACTGTGTCCAGTGCGCGGTCGACGATGTCGTAGGCGTGGCCGAGGTAGCCGGCCGGGTCGAGAAGCGCGCGGATCTCGTGCGCCTCGAGGTGTTCGAGAAGCGCGGGATCCTCGTCGAGGGGACGTCCCGTGCGGCAGGCGGCAGTCACGAGGTCGCGCGCGTTGTAGGTGCGCGTGGACAGGGCGCCGGTGACCCGTTCGGCGAGCAGAAGTCCCCCGGTGAGGTCGAGGTTGCGGGCCATCGCGTCGGGATGCACCTCGAGGTCGCCGAGGCAGTCGGCGATGCGGGCGACGGCCCCGCCGGTGAGACGCAGCAGGTCCGTGAGTGTTTCCCATTCGGCGTGCCAGGCTCCCGCCGCCCGTTGCTGCTCATGGTCCATGGAGGCGAGGACTGTGGCAACGAGGCCGGGAACGCGTCGGGCGCCGGCACGGGCGGCGATGGCGGCCACCGGGTTACGTTTGTGTGGCATGGCGGAGGAACCACCGGGCGTGCCCTCGCTGACCTCTCCGATTTCGGTGGCGGAGAGGAAGACGATGTCGGTGGCGATCTTGGAGACCGCACCGGCCGCGGTTCCGAGGGCCGAGGCGAGGATCGCGATGCGTGTGCGGTCGGTGTGCCACGGGACGTCCTGACGCGGCAGACCGAGTTCGTCGGCGAGGGCGTCCGCGACCTCGAGGCCGTGCGGATAGAGGGCCGCCGACGTTCCTGCCGCGCCGCCGAGCTGCACAGGCAGATCAATGAGCGCGTCGTCCAGGTTGCGGGAAGCCCTGTGCAGTGCGGTCATCCAGCCGGCGGCGAGAACACCGAAGGTGGTGGGCAGTGCCTGCTGTCCGAGCGTGCGGCCGGCGATCGGCGTGGTGCGTTGCGCCCGCGCCAGCGCCTCGGCGCACACGAGCGCCTCATCCAGCAATGCCAGCACATGAGCGCCCGCTCGGCGGGCGAGAAGCACGAGCGCAGTATCGAGGATGTCCTGACTGGTCGCACCCTTGTGGACATGACTTCCGGGGACGACCGGATCGGCGGCCGCGAGTTCGGTACGCAGAAGTTTCACGAGCGGTATCACGGGATTGCCGCCCGCCGCCGCTGCCTCACCGAGGTCACCGACGTCGATGGTGCCCTCGGCAACCAACCGCCCGAACAACGACGAGATGGTGTCGGCGGACGTGGTGGGGATGACCCCGCATTTTCCCTCCGCCCTGGCCAAGGCAGCTTCCACCTCGACCATCGCGGTCACCCATGCCCGGTCGGAGAGCAGCGTCGACAACTCCCCGGCGCCGAACGTCGGGTCGAACAATGCGCCTCGGATGGGCGAATTCACGCGAGATCCTTTCACCGATCGGTTACAGGGCGAAGAACGGCGTTTCCCGTCCTTCCGCATTCTGCACGTGGATGGTCAGGTGGTACCCGCGATCGGTCTTTGCGGCGATCAACTTCGGACGGTCCGCTTCGGGAACGGCGGCGAGGACGGGGTCCGCTTCATGAGCCTCGGTGTCCTCGGGAAAGTAGAGACGGGTGTAGAGACGCTCGAGCATTCCGCGGGCGAAGAGACCGACGTTGATGTGCGGCGCCTCCGCGGTGCCGTTCTCCGCGGGGAGAGCGCCGGGTTTGACCGTGTGCACCACGATCGTGCCGGTGTCGTCGGCGAATACTCGTGCCAGACTCCGGAAACCGGCCGGAGTCGCCTCCGCCGCACCGCGGGGATCGGCGGGAGTGTCGAAGCGGCCTTCGGCATCGGCCTGCCACGTCTCGATCATCGCGTCCACGATGGGCTGCCCGGCGCCGTCGAGCACCGTGAAGGAGACGTCGACGCGTCCCGGCGCATCCTCGGGAACAGTGGTGCCGCTGTTCTCCCAGCGGGGTAGCAGGCCTATGTGCACATACGGTCCCACCGTTTGGGAGGGGGTGACGCCGAAGGGCACTTCGTCCTGACTGCGCGCGAAGACGGGGTAGCGGGGTGCGTCGGGATTCTGGGTGTCGATCATCAGTGGCCCCCTGCCTCGGTGGACGGCTCGAACGGGGTGGCGTCCCGGCCGCGCAGGACGATGTCGAATCTGAACCCGACCGCCCAGTTCTCGCGGGTGTGGTCGTAGTCGAACGTGGCGATCATCCGCTCGCGAGCGGCTTCGGGAACCGAGTTGTAGATCGGATCCTGGAAGAAGAACGGATCGTCCGGAAAGTACATCTGGGTGACCAGTCGCTGCGTGAACGCCTGACCGAACAGGGAGAAGTGGATGTGCGCCGGCCGCCAGGCGTTGTGGTGATTGCCCCACGGGTAGGCGCCGGGCTTGACGGTGGTGAATTCGTAGTGGCCTTGCTTGTCCGTCAGGCAACGAGCCACACCGTTGAAGTGGGGATCGAGAGGTGCCGGCCACGAGTCGTTCTTGTGGCGGTAGCGTCCGCCGGCGTTGGCCTGCCACACCTCGATGAGGGTGTCGGGAATCGGTTTGCCGGCGCTGTCGAGGACCCGCCCGTGGACGATGATGCGCTGGCCCTGCGCCTCGCCACCGTTGGCGTGAGTCATGTCGTTCTCGCCCTTGGCGACATCGCCGTCACCGAAGACCGGGCCCGTGATCTCGCCCAGACGCTGGGGAATCAGGATCAGATCATTCTTGGGGCTGCGTAACCGGGTCGTCTTGTACTCGGGGAAGAGCAACGGCGCATTGGCTTCGTGCCCAGCCCGGTGCGCTGGTAGGTGCAGCATGAAATCCTCGCGTTCTCGATGTGAACAGTCGCCCGCTATACGTACATAGTAGGCGGGATCTGTGATGGGGCCAACAGCCGGGGCGGTGTTTGTTCGCAATGTGGATGGGTGTTCACTGTGTGAACATTTTCGGGTAGCCTGGGTCACATGGTCAACAAAGTCTTCCCAACAGCGGCCGCGGCTGTTGCCGATGTCCCCGACGGTGCGTCCCTTGCCGTGGGCGGCTTCGGCCTCGTCGGCATCCCCTCGGTGCTCATCGACGCCCTCCTCGCGCAGGGTGCGACCGACCTCGAGACCGTCAGTAACAACTGCGGCACCGATGGTTTCGGTCTCGGACTCCTGCTCGAGCAGCACCGTATCCGCCGCACGATCAGCTCATACGTGGGCGCCAACAAGGAATTCGCGCGCCAGTACCTGAGCGGCGAACTCGAGGTGGAACTCACTCCGCAGGGCACGCTGGCGGAGCGCATGCGCGCCGGGGGAGCGGGCATTCCCGCCTTCTACACCCCTGCGGGGGTGGGAACGCAGGTTGCGGAGGGCGGACTGCCGATCCGTTACGACGGCCAGGGCGGTATCGCCGTGGCAAGCAAGCCGAAGGAAACGCGCGAATTCGACGGCGAGGCCTACGTCCTCGAACGGGCCATCCGCACCGACTTCGCGCTGGTCCACGCCTGGAAGGGTGACCGACTCGGCAATCTCGTTTACCGCGAGACGGCCCGTAACTTCAACCCCGATGCCGCGGGCGCGGGTCGCATCACCATCGCGCAGGTCGAGTACCTGGTCGAACCCGGTGAGATCGATCCGGCCGAAGTCCACACACCCGGCATTTTCGTTCAGCGTGTGGTCGAGGTCGGTAAGCAGGAAACGGGAATCGAGAACAGGACGGTGCGGGCATGAGTTGGACGCGGAACGAGATGGCAGCACGAGTCGCCGCAGAACTCGAAGACGGACAGTATGTGAATCTGGGCATCGGGATGCCTACCTTGATCCCCGGCCACATCCCGGCCGGCAAGGACGTCATCTTGCATTCGGAGAACGGAATCCTCGGCGTCGGGCCGTACCCCACCGAGGACGAGGTCGACCCCGAACTGATCAATGCGGGCAAGGAAACCATCACGGTGGCACCCGGTGGGGCGTTCTTTTCGTCCTCCGATTCGTTCGCGATGATCCGCGGCGGCAGCGTGGACGTGGCCGTTCTCGGCGCCATGCAGGTCAGCAGCCACGGCGACCTCTCCAACTGGATGGTTCCCGGGGCAATGGTCAAGGGGATGGGCGGCGCCATGGACCTTGTTCACGGTGCAGGCAAAGTCATCGTGATGATGGATCATCTCACCAAGAAGGGTGAGCACAAGATTCTCGAGGAGTGCACGCTGCCGTACACAGGCAAGCGGTGCGTACAGAAGATCGTCACCGACCTTGCCGTCATCGACGTGACGGCGAACGGTCTGCGCCTCGTCGAGACCGCGCCCGGCCACAGCATCGACGAGGTGCAGGCGGCAACGGGCGCCACGCTGCTGGTCGACGCCACCGTGTAGTCCGAGACTTCCGTGTGATCCAACACTTCGGAGGGCGCACGGATCCTCGTCGGCTCCTTCGTCAGCCGATGGGGGTCACAGCGGGAGGCCCGCGACTCGTCCTGCGGGCACGGTCCGGCCGCACATCACGAGGGCGAGGTCTTCGCCCGAGCCGAGGAGTTCGGTACCCGACCCGAATGCCCAGTCCATGTCCGTGGCCACCAGCCGCCGGCCCTCGATGTCGATGCCGAAGCGAGCGTGTCCGCCGCCGTGCGTGAGATCGTCCAGCACGGCCCGGATGGTCTCGTCGGGTACCCGGCGGGTGAATCCGAGCGGCACGGTGGCATCGAGGCCGTGGATTACCACGTGGTTGAGGGCGCCGTGATAACCACCGCCCGGCGGTGTCCAGTGCTGCATCACCTCGGAACGCAGGTTGTCCACGAGCTCGGTTACCGGGAGGCGGGCATCCTCCCGGGCGATCTGGTTGGACAGCCGGGTGAAGTCGAATTGGCAGTCCTGCAACTTGGCCATGAATTCGTCGCCTGAATAGCGCGCCGCCATGGTCAGATGGGCAATCACTTCGCGCACCCTCCACCCTTCGCAGAGCGATGGCGTGTCCCACCGTGCGTCAGAGAGTGCCTCGAGTTGATCGGCGAGTGCCGAGAATTCTGCAGCGACCGCGGGTTGGAGATGCGCGTCGTCATCAGTCATCGCAGACCTTCCCGCCTCCACGTGTTCGGCGACTCCCCGCCGTGGTACACCCACCGTAGACCCGGCTGCACGGCGGTTGGGCGTAATCGGGCCTGCATGGTCAGTGTGTGCCGGCGTTCCCCGTTACCCTCCTCGTGCGGTCATGATGGGGCGGTGACTGCAGACCCACCTGCTCGAGCCGTGCGCCGGCGGTTCCCGTTCCGCGCGGCCGCGACGCTTCTCCTCGCCGCATTCCTGATGTGGATCAGTGCCGCCTGGTATTTCGGTTCACTCAACTACCCGCTGGACGACTCGAACGGTGCGTTCGTCGAGTGCGGATCGCCGTTTTCACCCACTCCTCGGGAAAGCCTCGCAGTCACTCCGGAGGGTCGACAGGCTGTGTCGGAGGAGGAGCTGTACCGGTTGTGTGCGGCTGCCCTGGACGGCACGGCGCGCATCTCCCTGGTAACCGCCGTGTTCGCGGGGGGTGTCGTTCTTCTCGGCGCACGGTTGCTCCGGACCTTCGTGCACGGCACGAACTGACCGGACGCACTCCTCCCTCCGGCGATAGTGTGGACGGCATGGTCCTGCTCGTACCTCACCGTTTTCGCGGCCCCACGGCGTCGGGCAACGGCGGGTACGTCGCTGGACTTCTAGCCGCGACACTGGATCACGACGACGCCCCGGGGGCTCCGGTGACCGTGACCCTGCGCACACCGCCACCGCTGGAAGTTCCACTGAAGGTGGTGAGAAGCGAAGGGCGCTCCAGCGCCCAGGACCGGGACGGCACGACCATCGCCGACGCCGAGTCGGCCACTGTCAACGAGCTACCCCAGGTCGCGGCAGTGGGCCTCGACGTTGCTCGTGCCGCGTCCGAGAACTATCCCGGCCGAGACCGTCATCCGTTCCCGCAATGTTTCGTGTGCGGCCCCGACCGCGCATCCGGTGATGGCATGCGCCTGTTCCCCGGCCGGATCGCAGACGGCAGCACCGCGTGCGTGTGGTGTGTCGACCCCGACCTCGCGGGGCAGGCGGCTTTCGTGTGGGCGGCGCTCGATTGCCCTGGCGGCTGGGCCGCACCGATCGAAGATCGACCCATGGTGCTGGGCCGAATCACCGCTCGGATATCGGCGCTGCCCGAGCCTGGCGAGAACTGCGTGATCACGGGCCGACTGATCGGCTCCGAAGGGCGCAAGGTGTGGACTGCGACGACGGCCTACGGAGCCGACGAACGTGAACTCGGTCGTGCCTCCGCTACGTGGATCACCCTGTGAGTTTGCCGCTCCCGCTGCATCGAGGGGGACCTGGAAGAAAGTAGGATTCGAGCGGCAGCGGCGGCGACCTCAGTCGGCCATCGCCTCTGCCAATTCCTCGACCTCCTGGATGACCGGTTCGGGCACACGGACCGTACCGGGGGTGTAGGTGACCGATCGCAGTCTGCCGGTGAAGCGGAAAGTCCCGCGGCGTTCTCGAAGCTCCCACACCACGGGTCCGCGGGCGTCGACGCCCACCGAGATCCCGGTCCAGGGCGCCATGCCGACCAGCTGGAACTGGTCGTCGAGGGTGGCCACGTCCGTTTTGGCCCCGGCCGAGTCGGTGAGGGCGACGGTGAAGTTCCACCGGACGGATTCGGTGGCCTGTGCCCGCACCTGCACGCCCACCACAGCCGCGCCGAGGGGCGCGGAGGTATGCGCAGCCCGGCCGTAGCTGTTGACGGCGAACACAATTCGACCGTCTTCGACGTAGAGTACGTATCCGCCGTGCGGGTCGCCGTGGGCCACGAGCACGCCTTCGTCGTCCCCGGTGATCTCGTGTGTGGCGACGTCAATGGTGAAGTCGCGGTACTGGATCAGCACGCTGGACCGATAGCGTTCCAGCGTCGGCGTGCCCGCGAGGATCTTCACCGGCTCTGCCAGCCGACGCTCGTCGGGGCGCCGCTGCACGGCCTTGCGGTCGTTCAGGATGGGGAACACCGTGTTGTGCCAGGCCGCCCGGTCCCAGGCCTCGGCGAGTTCGCGCACCTTCTCGGGAAACAGATGTGCGACATCGGTGGTCTCGGCCGGGTCGGACTCGACGTCGAACAGCTGCCACTGCGGATCGTCGACCCGGGTCGGATCCGAGGCCAGCGACAGCAATTTCCAGCCGTCCCGGTAGAACCCGCGGTGACCGCCGAACTCGGCGTACTGCTCCGTGTGGGGTGTGGGCTGCGCAGCGTCCCGCAGGATGTCGGCGATGCTGACGCCGTCACGCTCTTGGGCGGGAAGTCCGTTCCGGTGGCTCGGAGTCACGAGTCCGGCGAGGTCCAGGAGGGTCGGGGTGATGTCGGTGACGTACGAGTAGTGCTTGCGCAGCCCGCTGTCACCGGCAGCACGCCGGAGCCCGGCCGGCCAGGACAGCAGGAAGGGCACCCGCACACCACCGGCGAACGTCTGACCCTTGTAGAAGCGGAACGGGGTATTCGACGCCTGCCCCCAGCCTCGCGGGTAGTGGACGCCGATCTTCTCCGAGCCGATCAGTTCCTCGTCGTGCGGAACGTCACGCACCCAGTCGTCGGGGACGGGTCCGTGCACGAATTGGCTGAAGTACGAGCGTGTTCCCGCTGCGCCTCCCTCGGCGGTGCCCCCGTTGTCGGACGTGAACACGATGATGGTGTTGTCGGTCTCGCCGAGTTCGTCGAGGGTGTCGAGAACCCGGCCCACGCTCTGGTCGATGCTGTCGACCATCGCGGCGTAGACCTCCTGGTACCGGGCGAACCGAAGCTGCTCTTCTTCGGTGAGCTCGTCCCACGGTGGCGCGTCGTAGCCGGGTTCGGTGTTGCGTTCGGCCATCTGGGTGCCGGGCGGGAAGAACCCCGCCTCGACCTGTGCGTCGAAGCGGCGGCGCCGCACAGCGTCCCAGCCCTCGGTGTAGCGGCCACGGTACTTGGCCAGGTCTTCGGGCTTGGCCTGGTGCGGTCCGTGCATCGCGATGTGCGAGAAGTACAGGAAGAACGGCTTGTCGGCGTCGTGGGCGCGCAGGCTCTTGATCTGGGCGACCGCCTTGTCCGTGATGTCATCGGTGACGTAGTAGTCCGACGGATACTCCTCGACGTCGACCACGGAGTTGTCGGAGATCAGCTCGTTCGGGTAGTAGAACGAATTCAGTCCCTCGAGCGAGCCGTAGTAGCTGTCGAATCCACGCTGCAGTGGCCAGGAGTCGCGGGTGCGGCCCGGCGCGAGGTTGGCGTCGCGCGCGAGATGCCACTTGCCGACCGCATGCGTGGCATAGCCGTTCGCGCGCAGAATCTCGGCGAGGCTGAGTGCGTCGTCGGCGAGTTCCATCCGCAGTCCGGGGAAGCCGGGATCGAAGTTGGCGACGCTGCCGTAGCCGGCGCGGTGCGGGTTCAGGCCGGTGAGCAGCGCCGCGCGAGCCGGTGAGCAGACCGAGGTGGTGTGATAGTTAGACAGTCGGTAACCGCTGTCGGCGAGCCGGTTCAGGTTGGGGGTGTCGATTTCGGAGCCGAACGGTCCGATGTCGGCGTAGCCCATGTCGTCGACCAGGATCACGACGATGTTCGGTGCGCCGGGCGGAGCTGTGGTCTCAGGACCCCACCAGGGAGTCGACTCGGCGCTGGTTCGCCCGATACGCCCGCCGAATCCCTCGTATCCCCGCGCCCCGGGCGGAACGGGCGGTTCGGCTGGTCGCTGCTCGCTTCTGCCGTCGTCCACATTCGTCACGAACACAATTCCTTCCACCGTGCCGGGCGTACTTCCCCGGACAACCCGAGAAGACGGTACGGGTGCCGATCCCGCCCATCAGTACTTGAAATCAAGTGGATTTCATCCCCCGCCGGACTGGCTGCCCCGTGTCGGCCTCGCCCCGGGGTCGTACCAGCGGTACGTTCGTTCGATCTGACGCAACGAACGTCCCGTTCGTGCGGAGTGCAGGTGTCGACGGAGTACAGGGGTCGGCGGAGTGCACGGATCGGCGGGGCAGCAGGGGGATCTGTGGAGTCGCATCGGGGAAGACCGCACGCAGGAACGGCGCACGCACGGACCACGGATGCGGCGACTCGGCCCGGTATTCGGGAGTTGTGGCCGTACGCGCGCGAGCATCGGCGGCTTCTCGGTGCGGCGGTGGTGTTGTCGGTGGCTGCGGCCGGGGTGAGTCTCGCGCAACCCCTGGTAGTGGGCGGAATCATTGCCGCAGTCAGCGACGGACGATCATGGGGCGGGCTGGGGTGGGCGCTGGTCGGCTTGCTGGCCGTCGAAGTCGGCGTCGGGACGATGCAGTATTACCTGCTGCATCGGACGGCCGAAGGTGTGGTCCTCGGTGCCCGCACCGATCTGATCCGTCACGTGCTGCGCTTACCGATCAGCGAGTACCGCCGCCGTGATGTCGGTGATCTCGTCTCCCGGGTGGGATCGGACACGACGCTGCTTCGAGGTGCACTGACCGAGGGGCTCGTCGATGCACTCGGCGGCGTCTTCGTTCTGGTCGGTGCGCTGGCAGCGATGCTGCTCCTCGACCCGGTGCTCGCGGGGGTGACGGTGACGGTGATCGCGATAGTCGTGGCCGTCTCCCTGCTGGTGGGCAACCGACTGCGCAATTTGATGTTCGACACCCAGAGCCGCCTCGGCGACCTCACCGGCGATCTGACCCAAACACTGTCCGCCGTCACCGTGGTTCGTGCCAACGGCGCTACCGAACGGGCACAGGCTCGGCTCGACGAGCGGGCTGCAGCCGCATTCGCTGTCGGCGTGCGCGCGGCACGGTCGAGCGCTGCGATACAACCGCTCGGACGGGCCGCGGGTCAGGCGTCGCTGCTGATCGTCCTCGGCATCGGCGGCTTCCGGGTGGCCGCGGGAAATATGACGGTGGCCGAGTTGGTGACCTTCGTTCTCTTCATGTTCTTGTTCATGGGCCCGGTGAATGTCGGATTCGCCGCGGTGCAGTCCGTCGCGGGGGCGCTCGGTGCCCTGCAACGCATCACCGAAATCCGCCGCGTGCCCACCGAGGACGCCGCCGACACCATCCGCCACCGCGCTCTGCCGCACACAGCGGGACCCATGCTGCAATTCCACGACGTGCACTTCGCCTACACGCCGGGGTATGTCGTGCTGAATGGGGTGAGCGTCAGCGTGGAGCGCGGCTCACGTACCGCAGTGGTCGGGCCGTCCGGGGCCGGTAAAACCACACTCCTGGCCCTGATCGAACGCTTTTACGACATCGACCGCGGCCGAATCGCCATCGGTGGCATCGACATCACCGAGTTGCCCCGCGCAGTCCTGCGCGAGCAGATCGGGTACGTGGAGCAGAACTCGCCCGCCGTGGCCGGGAGTATCCGCGACAACCTCACGTTCGGAGCCCCGCACGTGAGCGACGGGCGGTGCCGCGCGGCGCTGAAAGCTGTCGACCTCCTCAGCCGGGTCGATGCCGAGCCCACGGGGCTCGACGCACAGATCGGCGAGAACGGTGTCCGCCTGTCCGGCGGGGAGCGGCAACGGCTTGCGCTCGCCCGTGTTCTTCTCACCGAGCCGCCGCTGCTTCTGCTGGACGAGCCCACGTCGAGTCTCGACAGCCGCAACGAGGAAATCTTCCAGATCGCTCTCGACGCCACCGCCTCCGATCAGACGGTGCTCATCGTCGCGCATCGTCTCGCGACGGTGAAGAACGCCGACCAGATCGTCGTCCTCGACTCCGGCCGCATCTCCGCTGTGGGTACCCACGACGAACTGTTGACCACCAGCCCGCTGTACCGCGAACTCGCCCGCCACCAGTTGATCGGCGCCCCGAATCCGTAGGAATCCTCGCGGGAAAGCGGACCGACCCCGAATTATTACGACGGCGCGACGCGCAGCGGCCGTACCCTCGACGCATGGGTGTGCGCGTTCGAGCCGTAACCAGGAAAGACATCTCCGAGTCGGCCCGGGTCCTTGCCGACGCCTTCTTCGACGACCCCGTCATGGAGTGGATGTGGCCCGATCCGGCTCGCCGACGACGCGGACTGCCCCTGCTCTTCGCGGCCGATATGAAATATCACCACCTTGCCGGGGGAGGGGCCGAACTCGCGGTCGATGCCGACGGCGTCGTGCGCGGCGCCGCGATGTGGGATCCGCCCGGGCGGTGGAAGCAGTCCACGTGGTCGTCGGTTCTCAGCCTTCCGCGCCTGGTGCAGGCCTTCGGTGGGCGCCTCGGCGTCGGTGCGGCAGTGAGCGGAACCATCGATTCGGCGCACCCGGCGGAGCCGCGGCACTGGTATCTCGCGACGATCGGGACGTCGGGTGCCGGCCGTGGCGGTGGCTACGGCAAGGCACTGATGCAGTCGCGGCTCGACCGCTGTGACGCCGAAGGGTTGCCCTCCTACCTCGAGTCCAGCAAGCAAGGAAACATCCCGTACTACGAGCGCTTCGGCTTCGAGGTCACGCGGGAGATCCGGATACCCGACGGTGGCCCCCCAGTGTGGGCGATGTGGCGAGAGCCCAAGAGGGATCCCTTAGGATAGGCTCGCCAAGCCTGAACCCGAGCGAACGTTTCGCCCGGCGAACGAGAGGGTCGCCTGCATGAACCTGGGTCAACAGAGAGCCGGCCTGAGCCGCCGCGGTTTCCTCGTCGGTACCGGGGGAGCATTGCTCGCTTTCGCCGCGGCCTGCAGCAGTTCCGGGAACTCGGGCGGTGACGAGTCCTCGGGACCCCTGGTGGCGCACAAATACGGGGAAACCCAGGTGTCGGTGGATCCGCAGCGCATCGTGAGCGTCGGCTACAACGATCACGACACAATTCTCGCTCTCGGTGGCACTCTCGCCGGCACGTTCGACTGGTACGGCGACTACCCGTACGGAGTTTGGCCCTGGGCGCAGGATCTGCTGGGCGACGCGCAGCCGGAAATTGTCGGTACCGCCTCCACCAACATCGACTTCGAAAAGGTCGCGACGGTGGGGCCCGACCTCATCGTCGGTACCTACTCCGGCCTGACGCAGGCGCAGTACGACAAACTCGGGGCCATCGCTCCGACAGTGGCGCAGCCATTGGGTTTCGCCGACTACGGCGTTCCCTGGCAGGACCAGACGCGCGTTCTCGGCACTGCCCTCGGTAAGGAGGACAAGGCAGCCGAACTGGTGTCCGCGGTGGAGAAGCAGTACGCCGACGTCCGAGCCGCCAACCCGTCTTTCGCCGGCAAGACCGTGCTCGTGGGCGCACTCAAGGGTCCGGGGCAGTTCGGGGTGTACGGGCCGGAAGACCCGAAGGTGCGATTCTTCACCGACCTCGGCTTCGTCAATCCTCCTGTCACCCAGCAGATCACCGGCAACTTCGCGGAGATCAGCACCGAGCAGCTGTCGCTGGCGAATGTGGATCTGCTCGTCTGGTACGCCGGTGGTGGTTACGGTGACAAGTTGCGCGAAGAACTCGCCAAGACGCCGATCTACCAAGAACTCGACGTGGTGAGAGCGGGCCGCACCATCATCCTCGAGGACGCCGCCGCCGAGGCGATGGCCTGGAGTACGGTGCTGAGCCTGCCGTACGCCCTGACCGAGATTCCGCCGCGGATCACACCGCTCATCGACTGACCACGCGCGGTATCGAACGTCTCGGCCCTTCGGCGGCGCGACGCTCGGCGATGTCCGACGACACGCGGCGCGTCCGTGGTACCAACGAACCGTGACCGCGATTCCTGAACTCCACGCCGGAACTCCTTTCGACGATCTCGACGACTATCTGGCTCTCGGCCGCCTCGCCGGCCTGGTGTTGTCCCCGGACGGGCGCCGTGTCGTCGTGACGCAGTCGACACTCGACGCGAAAGCGACCAAATACGTCACGGCGCTGTGGGAGATCGATCCCACCGGGGAACGGGCGGCACGTCGACTGACACGAGGGCGGACCGGTGAAACCAATCCGGCGTTCACGAGCAACGGTGACCTCCTCTTCACGTCCTCGCGGCCGACGCAGGACGAGGAGGAATTGCCCGAATCCCTGTGGCGGCTCCCCGTGGGCGGTGGTGAGGCGGCCGTGATCGCTCACCGGAGCGGTGGGATCACCGGGGTGCGGGCGGCGCGGTGTGCTCCGCGGTTCGTCGTGACCACCGGCGTGCTGGGACGGTCGGGGGAGACGGACGAGGACGAGCGCCTGCGCGCCGAGCGCAAGGACAAGAAGGTGTCCGCGATCCTGCACTCCGGTTACCCGATCCGGTACTGGGACCACGACCTCGGACCCGACGTTCCCCATCTGCTGTCCGGGACGCTGGGCGACGCGTCGCAGGACGAGGCGGTAACGGACCTCGTCGACCTCACATCCATGCCCGGCCCTGCACTGCGTGAAGCGAACTACGCGCTGAGCGAGGACGGTACCTTCGTCGTCACGTCCTGGACGGTTCCCGGTCCGACGGCCTCCATCCGGACGATCCTCGTGCGCATCGATACCGAGACAGGGAATCGGACGACACTCGTCGACGATCCCGCCGCCGACCTGTCGAATCCGGTGATCTCGCCCGGCGGCGAGTACGTGGTCTTCAGCAGGGAGTCTCACGCGACTCCGGACGGTGCACCTCGATTCACGCTGCACCGCTACAGCTTCGAGACGCAAACCGTGGCGGACGTGGCACCGGGCTGGGACCGCTGGGCCACTTCCGTGCAGTGGCTACCCGACGGCTCGGGGCTGGTGCTGACGGCCGACGACCACGGCCGCGCGCCCGTCTTCGTTGTCCGCGGCGGTGCGGAACCGACGCGGGTGACGACGGATGATTACGCCTACACCGATATCCACGTGGCCCCGGACGGATCCGCGGTGTTCGCCCTGCGGGCGTCGTACGCGGCTCCGCCCCACCCGGTGCGCGTCGACCTCGCCACGGGCGCGGTCACAGTGTTGCAGGCGCCGCAGGATTCCCCCGAGCTTCCCGGAACGCTGACCGAGGTCGAGACCACCGCGGACGGCGGGGTGCCCGTGCGGGCCTGGCTGGCCTTGCCGAACGGCGCGTCCGCGCACGCACCCGTCCCGTTGGTGTTGTGGGTGCACGGCGGACCGCTCGGTTCGTGGAACACGTGGTCGTGGCGTTGGAACCCGTGGTTGCTGGTGGCACGCGGCTACGCGGTGCTGCTGCCCGACCCGGCACTGTCCACAGGGTACGGTCAGGAGTTCGTGCAGCGGGGCTGGGGACAGTGGGGCAAGGCGCCGTTTACCGACCTCATGGCGATCACCGATGCGGCGGTGGCATTACCCGAGATCGACGACAAGCGTACGGCAGCGATGGGCGGATCGTTCGGCGGATACATGGCCAACTGGATCGCCGGGCACACCGACCGATTCCAGGCGATCGTCACCCATGCGAGCCTGTGGGCGCTGGACCAGTTCGGACCCACCACGGACGCCGCCTGGTACTGGCAGCGGGAGATGACTCCCGAGATGGCCGTGGAGAATTCACCGCACCTCTACGTCGCCGACATCGTGACGCCCATGCTGGTGATCCACGGCGACAAGGACTTCCGCGTTCCCATCGGCGACGGGTTGCGGTTGTGGTACGAACTGCTCTCGGAGTCGGGGCTGCCCGCCGACGACGAGGGCCGCACGGCGCACCGCTTCCTGTACTTCCCGGACGAGAACCATTGGATCCTCAGCCCTCAGAACGCGAAGATCTGGTACCAGGTGGTGTTGTCGTTCCTGTCCGAACATGTTCTCGGCGAAGAGGCACCCCTACCGGAAATCCTCGGATGATCGGCCCGGAAATCCTCCGAGGGGCCTCTCGCCGAGGCGCCGAGAGGCAGGTGGGCAATTCGGACACAACGTGCGACACGTCGGCTGGATGACGTGAAGTAGCGATTCTCTCGCTACGGTGTTCGATAAGCACCCCGAAATGAAGGAGACATCGTGGCACTTCCCCAGCTCACTGACGAACAGCGGGCCGCAGCTCTCGAGAAGGCCGCAGCCGCTCGACGTGCGCGTGCAGAACTGAAGGGCAAGCTCAAGTCGGGTGACGTCACTCTCAAGCAGGTCCTGTCCAAGGCCGACGTGGATGACATCATCGGCAAGACCAAGGTGAGCGCCATCCTCGAAGCTCTGCCCAAGATCGGCAAGGTCAAGGCTCAGGAAATCATGGCCAACCTCGAGATCGCCCCGACTCGGCGCCTTCGTGGCCTGGGTGATCGCCAGCGTGACGCCCTGCTGGCTCACTTCAGCTGACACTGCTTCGGGAACCGCACCGCACCGCCATTCGGGGGTGCGGTGCGGTTTTCCGTTGAAGGACCCCCGACACCTCGCCCTCTGTGCAACCAGTGGGTTGCTCAACGGCGATCGACGTGCAACCCTGGGGTAGCACATATGCGGCGAGGTGAGGATGACCATGAGCACTTCCGAGGTGTCGACCGACCGGATCGAACGCGAAATCTTCATCGCGGCCCCAGTGGAGCGGGTGTACCGGCTGGTGAGCGAGCCCGGCTGGTTCATCGGTGACGGAGACCCGAGTGCACGCACCATCGTTCGTGAGGGCGACGTCTACGTAGTCGAATACCCGCCGTACGGACGGTTCCCCGTTCTGCCCGTCCGGGCCGACGCTCCGCACTACGTCTCGTTCCGTGGGGGAGACGAGCCTGGTGCGCCCCTGAACGAGGCAACTCCACGCTGGTCGAATTCTTCCTGTCCGAGCACCGCGACGGCACGATGCTGCGGGTCGTCGAGAGTGGATTCGACGCACTGTATGCGAGTGCAGAACGACGGGCTGCCGCTCTCGACGACAATTCCCGAGGCTGGGAAATGCAGCTTGCGATCGCAAAGCGGGACGCCGAGCGGTCGTAGCGAACGATTGGTGCGCGTGTTGCAGCGTCAACTGCGCGGTCCGCAGCGAGTTGGGGGCATACTCGACATAGAGGCCGGACCGAATCTCGGGAACCCGGAGATGTGTACACGGCCCCCACCCGCTTCAATCAGCGGAACTGCCGCGGCCCGCTACGGCAGACGAACCGGAGGAAACCTTGACCAACCAGCATGTGCAGCTCTTCTCCGAGCAGCACCCGCCCGCCGGAACCACGCCACTCCCGCGTGGAGACGAGGGCGACGAGCCGGCGCAGTCCGTGGACGCCCACCATCCCACGGCAACCGAGATTCACCTCACACTGTTCAGCGACCGGTAGAGTGCAGCAGTCGGCAGCCCTACACCGCTGTCGGTCGCTCTCGGCGGCCCGCACGTTCGAGGGCCGCGTCCGCGTTCACTAGACTCGACGGGTGACCAGTGCAGCTCCCGAAAATTCCCAGAACCGCGCCGATGCCCTCCCGAAGAGCTGGGATCCCAGCTCCGTCGAGGCCGACCTGTATCAGGGCTGGGTAGACGCCGGTTACTTCCGTGCGGATCCTTCCAGCAGCAAGCCCGGTTACTCCATCGTGCTGCCGCCGCCCAACGTGACCGGCAGTCTGCACATGGGTCACGCACTCGACCACACGTTGATGGACGCACTGAGTCGCCGCAAGCGCATGCAGGGCTACGAAGTGCTGTGGCTGCCCGGCATGGACCACGCCGGCATCGCCACCCAGAGCGTGGTGGAAAAGCAGCTCGCCGCCGACGGCAAAACGAAGGAAGATTTCGGCCGCGAACTCTTCATCGACAAGGTGTGGGACTGGAAACGCGAGTCCGGCGGAACCATCGGTGGGCAGATGCGCCGCATCGGCGACAGCGTCGACTGGAGCCGCGACCGTTTCACCATGGACGAGGGACTGTCCCGGGCCGTCCAGACCATGTTCAAGCGGATGTACGACGACGGCCTCATCTACCGGGCCGAGCGTCTCGTCAACTGGTCGCCCGTGCTGCAGACCGCCATCTCCGACATCGAGGTGAAGTTCGAGGACGTCGAGGGCGAGCTGGTGTCGCTTCGTTACGGCTCGTTGAACGACGACGAACCGCACGTCGTGGTCGCCACCACCCGCGTGGAGACGATGCTCGGTGATACCGCCGTGGCCGTCCACCCGGACGACGAGCGGTACAAGCACCTGATCGGAACGACGCTCGAGCACCCCTTCACGGGGCGCGACATCCCGATCATCGCGGACGAGTACGTCGATCCCGAATTCGGTACCGGTGCAGTGAAGATCACGCCGGCGCACGACCCCAACGACTTCGAGATGGGTCTTCGGCACAACCTGCCGATGCCGACCATCATGGACAAGACCGGCAAAATTGCCGACACAGGAACTCAATTCGACGGACTCGATCGTTTCGAGGCGCGGGTCAAGGTGCGAGAGGCGCTGGCCGAGCAGGGCCGCGTTGTCGCCGAGAAGCGCCCGTATCTCCACAGTGTCGGCCACTCGGAGCGCAGCGGTGAGTCCATCGAACCGCGCCTGTCGCTGCAGTGGTGGGTGAAGGTCGAGTCCCTCGCGAAGGCGGCCGGCGATGCGGTGCGCAACGGCGACACCGTGATCCACCCGAAGAGCCAGGAGCCACGATGGTTCGCCTGGGTCGACGACATGCACGACTGGTGCATTTCGCGCCAGCTGTGGTGGGGCCACCGGATTCCCATCTGGTATGGACCCGACGGTCAGGTGGAGTGCTTCGGGCCCGACGAGACCGTGCCCGAGGGCTGGGAGCAGGATCCCGATGTTCTCGACACCTGGTTCTCTTCCGGACTGTGGCCGTTCTCGACCATGGGCTGGCCGGAGAAGACCCCCGAGCTCGAAAAGTTCTATCCCACCAGCGTTCTCGTCACCGGGTACGACATCCTGTTCTTCTGGGTGGCGCGGATGATGATGTTCGGCACCTACGTGTCGGAGGACGAGGCCCTTGCGGCCGGAAAGTACGGCCCGCAGGTTCCGTTCGAAGACGTTTTCCTGCACGGCCTCGTCCGCGACCAGTTCGGCAAGAAGATGTCGAAGTCGCGGGGCAATGGCATCGATCCCCTCGACTGGGTCGACCGCTTCGGCGCCGATGCGCTCCGCTTCACTCTCGCCCGCGGTGCCAACCCCGGCAGCGACCTGTCGGTCGGTGAGGATCACGCGCAATCGTCGCGGAACTTCGCCACCAAATTGTTCAACGCGACCAAGTTCGCGTTGATGAACGGCGCTGCGCCCGCTCCGCTTCCCGATCGCGGGGAGCTGACCGACGCCGACCGGTGGATCCTCGACCGTCTCGAGCAGGTGCGCGGCGAGGTCGATGCAGCTTTCGACCGTTACGAGTTCAGCAAGGCCTGTGAGGCGCTGTTCCACTTCGCGTGGGATGAGGTCTGCGACTGGTATCTCGAGTTGGCCAAGGTGCAGTTCGCCGAGAACGACACCGTTGCCGCGACCACCCGAAGCGTTCTGGGCACCGTGCTGGACGCTGTGCTCCGGCTGCTGCATCCGGTGATTCCGTTCGTCACCGAAACGCTGTGGAAGGCGCTGACGGGCGGTGAATCCGTCGTTGTCGCAGAATGGCCGCAGAGCACCGGCGCGGCGGCGGATCCGGTTGCAGCCCAGCGCATCGAGGACATGCAGCGCCTCGTGACCGAGGTGCGCCGTTTCCGCAGTGATCAGGGGCTCAAGCCCTCGCAGCGCGTGCCTGCCCGCGTGAGCGGCATCGTGGAGGCGGACCTGAACACCCAGGTCGCCGCCATCACGTCGCTGGCACGGCTGACGGCGCCGGAGGAGGGTTTCGAGGTATCGGCGTCCGTCGAGGTGCGCCTCAGCAAGGGCACCGTCACCGTCGACCTCGACACCTCCGGGAACGTCGACCTCGGCGCGGAGAAGGCCCGGCTCGAGAAAGACCTCGCTGCGGCGGAGAAGGAACTCGCGGGCACTGCCGCAAAGCTGTCCAACGAGGCATTCCTGGCGAAGGCTCCCGACGCTGTCGTGGAGAAGATCCGCACCCGCCGGCAGATCGCCACCGAAGAGATCGAACGCATCACCAAGCGACTGAAGGAGCTGGAAGGCGCGTGACCTCGCCCGACTCCACACCGGAGAAAGTCAGCCCGGTCGACCTCGCCGAACTGGCATTGGTCGAGGCGGAACTCGACAAACGCTGGCCCGAGACGAAGATCGAACCCTCTCTCACTCGGATCGCAGCGTTGATGGACGTGCTCGGTTCGCCACACAGGGGATACCCCGCTATCCATGTCACCGGAACCAACGGCAAGACGTCGGTGACGCGGATGATCGACGCCCTGCTGACCGCACTGCACCGCCGGACGGGACGCACCACCAGTCCCCACCTGCAGCTCGCCACGGAGCGGATCAGTATCGACGGGCGTCCGGTGTCACCCCGTCGGTACGTCGACACCTACCGCGAGATCGAACCCTACGTCCAGATGATCGACCAGCAGTCGGAAGCTGCGGGTGGGCCGCGGATGAGCAAGTTCGAAGTACTCACCGCGATGGCCTACTCGGCCTTCGCCGAAGCGCCGGTCGATGTGGCCGTGGTGGAGGTGGGTCTCGGCGGACGCTGGGACGCGACGAACGTGATCGACGGCGAGGTCGCCGTGATCACACCTGTCAGCCTCGACCATGCCGAGTATCTCGGCGACGATCTCGCCGGAATTGCCGCGGAGAAGGCCGGGATCATCAAGAAGGGGCGCGAGGATGCCGTCGTGCCGCGCGACGCGGTCGCCATCATCGCCGAGCAGACGCCCGAAGTCATGGACGTGCTCCTGCGCCGAGCCGTGGAGGTCGACGCTGCCGTGGCTCGGGAAGGGGCCGAATTCACTGTCCTGGCGCGGCAGATCGCCGTCGGCGGTCAGCAGTTGGAACTGCAGGGCCTCGGCGGCGTGTACACGGACATCTTCCTGCCACTACACGGAGAACATCAGGCGCGCAACGCCTCTCTCGCACTGGCTGCCGTCGAGGCGTTCTTCGGTGCCGGCCCCGACCGCCAACTCGATCAGGAGGCGATTCGGACGGCCTTCGCCTCGGTGGTCAACCCCGGTCGCCTCGAGCGTGTGCGCAGCGCCCCCACCGTCTTCCTCGACGCCGCCCACAACCCCGACGGCGCAAGGGCGCTCGCCGCGGCGCTCACCGCCGAGTTCGACTTCCGCAAGCTCGTCGGAGTCGTCAGCGTCATGGGGGACAAGGACGTCGAGGGCATCCTCGCAGCGCTGGAGCCCGTTTTCGACGAACTTGTGGTGACCCACAACGGCTCGCCTCGCGCCATGGACGTCGAGGACCTCGCCAATCGGGCGGTCGCGAAGTTCGGTGACGAGCGCGTCGTCGTGTCTCCCACTCTCGCGGATGCGCTGGAGACAGCCATCGGTCTGGCCGAGGAAGTTGCGGAACCGGGTGAGGCAGTATCGGGTGCGGGCGTCGTGGTCACCGGATCCGTGGTGACCGCCGGTTCGGCCCGCACCCTCTTCGGAAAGGACCCAGCGTGAGCGAGCCAGATTCGAGTGCCCCGGACTTCGGCCCGCCGGCCAAGGATCCCTGGAAAGGTTTCCGCGGTGTGGTCGCCGGATCGCTGGTCCTCGAAGCGATCGTCGTGCTCCTCGCCCTGCCCGTCGTCGCCACCGTGGGTGGGGGAATCACCTGGGTGTCGGGTTCCTACTTGGTGGGTCTCGCCGTGCTGATGATCCTCGGAGCCGGCCTGCAAGGCCGGTCCTGGGCGATGACCTACAACCTCTTGCTGCAGGTCGCGCTCCTTTTCGGCTTTTTCGTGCACGTGTCGATCGGCGCGGTCGGCGTGGTCTTCGCCATCCTGTGGGGATACCTTCTCTACTTTCGGAAGAATGTCCGAGAAAGAATGGAGCGGGGCCTGCTTCCTGGGCAACGGGACTGACCATTTAGGCTGTCCGCCGTGACTGAGCGCACCCTTGTACTGATCAAGCCTGATGCTGTTGCCCGCGGATATGTAGGAGAAATCCTCGGTCGGATCGAGCGGAAGGGTTTGACGATCTCTGCGCTCGACCTGCGCACCGCACCCACCGACGTCGCGGCAACCCACTACGCCGAACACGAAGGACGTCCGTTCTACCCGAGCCTGCTCGAGTTCATCACCTCGGGACCGCTCGTCGCGGCGGTACTCGAGGGTCCGCGGGCAATCGCAGCGTTCCGTCAGCTGGCCGGCGGCACCGACCCCGTGGAGAAGGCGTTGCCGGGAACGATCCGCGGCGACTTCGGGCTGGAGGCCCAGAATAATCTGGTGCACGGTTCCGACTCGGTCGAGTCGGCCGAGCGGGAGATCGCCCTCTGGTTCCCGCACCTCGCCTCACGCTGACCAATGCTTCCCGCGCCGCGGCGTGGCGTCCGTCAGAACGTGTTGCAGACGGATCGGTGCGCCGCTGGCACGGAGTGCGGCACACGTGTGGGATACTGAGGGCGGTTGAACCGCAAATTGTGCTTCACGCGGCTTCGACCGGATGACACCTCGGCTCGATGCCCTTCATCGCTGCCCCTACGTCAACAGGAAGTACCTGGGCGTATCGGCAAGCTGGATGATCAGGCGCTCGCGCCGCGGACTCACGCCATCCGCAAGGCACTACATGGATGTGCAGTGAAAACGGACACTGCATGCGCCGTGTGGAGCGAGACCAGACAATCTCGCGCTCACAGCAGTGGCGCGAGTACACACACTGCGCCCTCGCGTGGCCGCGTGACATTCCCAGACAGGGGAGTGGACGCGCCCGGGGGCTGAGGAGACTACGTGGCCGATCAAGCGCCGCCCACAAATTCAGAACCGAACGCCGACAGCGCAGGACGTACGGTTCCTGTTCTTCCGGAAAAGATGCGCGTCCACGCTCTGGCCAAGATCCTGGGCGTCACCAGCAAGCAGGTTCTCGCCGAGGCTGCGGCCCTCGGAACCGAACTGCGCAGCGCGCAGTCCAGTCTTCAACGTGAGGTAGCCGAGCGCGTTTACTTAGCGTTCGCGCCCGCCGACGTCCCTGAGCCGGCCGTCGAGGCCGAACCGGCCGTTCCTGAGCCCGAGCAGGCGGCTGAACCAGAACCGGCAGTCGCCCCTGAGGCTGTTTCCGAACCGGAGCAGGCCGTTTCCGAACCGGAGCAGGCCGTTTCCGAACCGGAGCAGGCCGTCGAAGCCGAGCCGGTAGCTGCAGCCGAGCCGACAGCTGAAGCAGAACCGACAGCTGAAGCAGAACGGGTCGCCGAAGCTGAACCGGCGGCTGAAGCCGAACCGGTCGCTGAAGCCGAACAGGCCGTCGAGGCCGAGCCGGTAGTTGCAGCCGAGCCAGTAGCTGCAGCCGAGCCGGCGGCGGCGGTCGAGGACGCCGCACCCGAGGCGAGCGCGCCCGACCAGGTACGGGCTGAGAAGGAACTCGGCCGCGACCTGTTCACGACCTCGGCGTACGAGGTCGAAGCCCCCGCAGCGGAGCCCGGCCCCGAGACCACTCCCGTCGTCGCGCAGGTTCCGTTGTTCCTGCAGCCCGACCCCGCTGCGGTCGAGACGCCGCGTCGTCGTCGCAGCCGTCGGGACGCCGGAACGCCGGACGCCGCTTCCGAGCAGGCGCAACCCGCCCCCGAGAAGCGGGACGTCCCCGCTGAGCCCGCACGGTCCGCCGACACCGGAACCACAGAAGCCGAATCCGACGATGCCGATGCCGATGGCGACCAGCCGCGGCGCCGCCGCCGGGGACGCCGTGGCCGCGGCCGCGGCCGCGGCGAGCAGCAGAACGAGCAGGGCACCGAGACCGACTCGGACACCGAGTCCTCGGACACTGTCGACACGGTCGAGCAGACAGGGGAAGAGAAGGCGGGGGACGAGAAGACCGCCGAGAAGCCTGCCCGCGAATCCGCCGAAGCAGCCGAGACGGAGCCGGCCGAGGCCGAGGCCGCGGAGTCGGACGAGACGGATTCGGATCAGACCGGTGACGAGGATTCCGGCGACGCCGACTCGGACGGTTCGAGCCGTCGCCGTCGCCGCCGTCGTCGGCGCAAGTCGGGTACCGATGCTTCCGGCGAGAGCGTTTCCGAGGACGATCCGCCCAATACCGTCGTCCACGAGCGTGAGCCCCGCAACAAGAGCCGGGCGAAGGACGAAGTCCAAGGCATCACCGGGTCGACACGACTCGAGGCGAAGCGTCAGCGTCGCCGCGACGGTCGCGATGCCGGCCGCCGTCGCCCGCCGATTCTCACCGAGTCGGAATTCCTGGCTCGCCGCGAGGCGGTGGACCGCGTCATGGTGGTCCGTGACCGGATCGCCACCGGGCAGCCCCACGCCACCACGCAGGTTGCGGTTCTCGAGGACGGGGTTCTCGTCGAGCACTTCGTGACCACGTCCGCGTCGGCCTCCATGGTCGGGAACGTGTACCTCGGACGTGTGCAGAACGTTCTGCCGAGCATGGAGGCGGCGTTCATCGACATCGGCCGCGGCCGTAACGGCGTCTTGTATGCAGGTGAGGTCAACTGGGAGGCCGCCGGGCTCGGTGGGAACTCCCGCAAGATCGAGCAGGCGCTCAAGCCGGGCGACCAGGTCCTCGTGCAGGTGAGCAAGGATCCGGTCGGGCACAAGGGTGCGCGGCTGACCACGCAGATCAGCCTGGCCGGCCGATTCCTCGTGTATGTGCCGGGCGGCACCTCCACCGGAATCAGCCGCAAGCTGCCCGACACGGAACGCAAGCGCCTCAAGGACATCCTCCGCGACATTGTTCCGGCGGACGCCGGTGTGATCATCCGCACCGCCTCCGAAGGTGTGAGCGAGGAAGAGCTGGCGCGTGACGTCACCCGTCTGCAGGAGCAGTGGGCCGGAATCGAAGAGCAGGCCGCCAAGGCGGACGCCGGCAAGTCCGGGAACCCGCAGGCGCTCTACGAGGAGCCGGACCTGCTGGTCAAGGTGATTCGCGACCTGTTCAACGAGGACTTCTCCAAACTCGTCATCGAGGGTGAGAAGGCGTGGTCGACTGTCGAGTCCTACATCAAGTCCGTGGCTCCCGACCTCTTGCCGCGGCTCGAGCAGCACACCGGACACAACGGTATCGACGTCTTCGAAGCGCACCGCATCGACGAACAACTGGCCAAGGCACTGGACCGCAAGGTGTGGCTGCCGTCGGGTGGCACGCTCGTGATCGACCGCACCGAGGCCATGACCGTGGTCGACGTCAACACCGGCAAGTTCACGGGCGCCGGCGGCAACCTCGAGGAGACCGTCACTCGTAACAATCTCGAAGCCGCCGAGGAGATCGTGCGGCAGATGCGCCTGCGCGACATCGGCGGCATGATCGTCGTCGACTTCATCGACATGGTGCTCGAATCGAACCGGGACCTGGTGCTGCGACGTCTCACCGAGGCCCTGGGCCGCGACCGCACCCGCCACCAGGTGTCGGAGGTCACGTCCCTCGGCCTGGTGCAGATGACCCGTAAGAAGTTGGGTACCGGCCTCGTCGAGGCGTTCTCCACCACCTGTGAGCACTGCCACGGACGCGGAATCATCGTCCACACCGAGCCGATCGACGCGAAGGTCTCCGAGGACAACGGGGCACGGGGGTCCTCCCGCGGCGACGCCGGCGGCTCCCGCAAGAAGCGCGGTCGCGACAAGTCCGCCGGTGCCGATGTGTCGCCGACGCCCCCGCAGGAGGCTGTCGTCCCGGCCGTGGATGCCACCGTGAAGCGGGCGCATCCGGTGGCTCTGGCGATGGCGCACCACCATCACGAGGACGCGGCAGCGCCCGAGCGGCCCCGCGAAACGGCAGCGCAGCACGCTCGTGACGAGGCTGTGCACGACGCACCTCGTAGCGAGGCTGTGCACGACGTGCGTGCTGCCGAGGCGGCGCAGATGGATGCTCCGGCCGCGGTGGCCGCCGAGGCTACGGAGCAACCGTTCGTCGCTTCTACCGCGGCGGAGCAGACGACGGAGGGGACGCCCACGGCGGACCTGGCCGGAATCGAAGAAGCTGTTGCCGAGGCACCGGCGGCCGTCGCCGGCGAAGCAGTGACCGCACCGGAACCCGTGGTCGAGCCCGTGACGCCGGAGACTGCGGTGACGCCGGAGACTGCGGTGACACCGGAACCTGCTGTCGCACAGGAACCTGCTGTGACATCCGGACCCGTGACTCCGCAGCGGCGTCGTAGTCGCCGAGTGTCGAGGGCAGCGGCCGCACCGGTGTCCGAAACCCCGGCAGCGGGCACCGTCTTCGTGATTCCTGCCTCGTCGGAGTCGGAGTCGGAGTCTCGGTCGGAGAGGGCTCCGGAATCAACTCCGGAACCGGCGATGTCCTCATCGGCGCCGAGCGGGTCGGCCGGTTCCTCGCCCACCGGCACGGGTGTGCAGCCTGCGCCTCGTCGGCAGCGGCGTCGCGCAGCGGCGCGTCCCGCCGGTCCGCCGGTGGACGCCGACAGCTGATCAGAGGCTGCGGGAAGGCAATCCGCCCAGTTTGTATGGAACGGTTGCCTTCCTGTAACCTTGACCAGTCGCTACTCGGCGATAAGGGTCAGCTGTGCCTTCACTTGTGAAGGCTGCGCGATCTCGACCGAGCTAGCCGTACCAACAGACCAGTCGCGCACTTCGTGGCGCGAGCAAGTTCGAAGAAGCAAGGGGTAGCCCTCCGATGGCAACGTACGCGATCGTCAAGACCGGCGGAAAGCAGTACAAGGTCGCTGTTGGTGACCTCGTCAAGGTCGAGAAGATCGAGGGTGAGCCCGGCACTGCTGTCTCGCTTGCTCCCGTTCTCGTCGTCGACGGATCCGATCTGACCACCGATGCCGACAAGCTGGCCAACATCTCGGTCACCGGCGAGGTCGTCGAGCACACCAAGGGCCCGAAGATCCGCATTCACAAGTTCAAGAACAAGACCGGCTACCACAAGCGTCAGGGCCACAGGCAGAAGCTGACGGTCCTCAAGGTCACCGGTATCAAGTAACTAGAGCTTCAGAGCTGATTTCACCCGAGGAGGGTCAAGAAACATGGCACATAAGAAGGGTGCATCCAGCTCCCGTAACGGGCGCGATTCAAATGCACAGCGACTCGGCGTGAAGCGCTTCGGCGGTCAGTCCGTCAGCGCCGGCGAGATCCTGGTGCGTCAGCGCGGAACCCACTTCCACCCCGGCGTCAACGTCGGACGTGGCGGCGACGACACGCTCTTCGCTCTCTCCGCCGGTGCCGTCGAGTTCGGCACCAAGCGTGGACGCAAGACCGTGAACATCGTTCCGGCGGCGGCAGAGGCCTAGTCCTGCCGCGAGTATGTACCGTCCTGACATAGGACGTACCAAGCTCCCGAATAGGGGCGGACCAGGGTCGAGATACCCGGTCCGCCCCTATTGTTTTTTCAGAGTTCATTTATTGACTGAGGAAGGATCCGGCAGTCATGTCCCGATTCATCGACCGCGTCGTGCTGCACGTCAGCGCCGGCAAAGGCGGCAACGGCTGCGCCTCCGTACACCGGGAGAAGTTCAAGCCGCTCGGCGGCCCGGACGGCGGTAACGGCGGGCGTGGCGGTGACGTGGTGCTCGAGGTGGACGGCAATGTCCACACCCTCCTCGACTTCCACTTCCATCCCCATGCGAAGGCCACCAACGGCAAGCAGGGGATGGGAAGTAACCGGGACGGCGCCCAAGGTGACGACCTCGTCCTGAAGGTCCCGGACGGCACCGTCGTCCTCGACGAGAACGGCAAGGTTCTCGCCGACCTGATCGGTATCGGCACCCGGTTCGAGGCCGCCCAGGGTGGGCGTGGTGGGCTCGGAAACGCCGCGCTGTCTTCCAAGGCACGCAAGGCGCCCGGCTTTGCCCTCCTCGGTGAGGACGGCGTCGAACGCGAGCTCGTCCTCGAACTCAAGTCTGTCGCCGACGTCGGGCTCGTAGGCTTTCCCTCGGCCGGCAAGTCCTCCCTCGTGTCCGTGCTCTCGGCGGCAAAGCCCAAGATCGCCGACTACCCGTTCACCACTCTCGTCCCCAACCTCGGTGTCGTATCCAGCGGTGATACCACCTTCACCGTCGCCGACGTGCCCGGGTTGATCCCCGGGGCGAGCGAGGGACGTGGCCTGGGTCTGGACTTTCTGCGCCACCTCGAGCGCTGTGCTGTGCTGGCGCATGTCGTCGACTGTGCGACCCTCGACCCCGGTCGTGACCCGATCTCCGACATCGACGCCCTCGAAGCTGAGCTCGCGGCCTACAAACCCGCGCTGTCCAGTGACGCCAGCCTCGGTGACCTCGCCGATCGTCCTCGCATCGTGGTCCTCAACAAGGCGGACATTCCGGAAGCTGCTGAGCTGGCCGAGATGGTGACCCCCGACCTCGAGGCCCGCGGTTGGCCGGTGTTCACGATCTCCGCGGTGAGCCGCGAAGGATTGCGTCCGCTGATCTTCGCGTTGGCGAAACTCGTCGAGGAGTACCGCACGGCACATCCGCCGGAAGTCCCCAAGCGGCCCGTGATTCGCCCGATTGCCAACAAGGACAACAGCTTCAGCGTTATAGCCGACCCGGAGGTGCCCGGCGGCTTCATCGTCCGGGGAACACGTCCCGAGCGCTGGGTGCGGCAGACCCAGTTCGACAACGACGAGGCTGTGGGTTACCTGGCCGACCGTCTCGCTCGACTCGGAGTGGAGGACGCCCTCGTCAAGCAGGGAGCCGAACCCGGCGCGTCCGTCACGATCGGTGACGTGAGTTTCGAGTGGGAACCTCAGACGCCCGCAGGTGTCGATCTCACTCGCACCGGCCGCGGTACCGACCCACGTCTCGATCAGGTGGAACGTATCGGCGCGTCGGAGCGCAAGCACGCACACAGGATCCGTCGCGGTCTCGAAGGCCTCGACCCCGAAGAGCAGTGAGCGCCACCCGGCGCACGATTGCGTCGGCCGACAGCATTGTCGTGAAGATCGGATCGTCGGCGCTGACCAGCCTGGTCGACGGACTCGACGTGGGTCGTCTCGATGCGCTGGCCGACGCAATCGAGGCACGGATGCGTGCCGGCTCCGACGTGATCGTGGTGTCGTCCGGTGCCGTCGGCGCCGGTCTGGCGCCACTGGGGCTCACGCGGCGACCGCGCGACCTGGCCACCAAGCAGGCCGCGGCAAGTGTCGGGCAGCTGGCCCTGGCCCACGCCTGGGGAACGTCCTTCTCCCGGTACGGCCGCACCGTGGGGCAGGTGCTGCTCACCGCCGACGACATCGCGCGCCGTGCGCAGCATCGCAATGCCCAGCGGACCCTGGACCGTCTGCGGGCGCTGCATGCCGTGGCGATCGTCAATGAGAACGACACCGTCGCCACCGCCGAACTCCGGTTCGGTGACAACGACCGCCTCGCTGCGCTCGTGGCGCACCTCGTCGGTGCCGACGCACTCATCCTGTTGTCGGACGTCGACGGTCTCTACGACGGCGATCCACGCAAGGGGAACGCCACTCTGATCCCGGAAGTGAACAGCCCCGAGGACCTCGACGGAGTGGTCGCCGGTTCGGGTGGTGCCCTCGGGACGGGCGGCATGGCGTCCAAACTGTCCGCGGCCCGCCTCGCCTCGGATGCCGGTGTGCCGGTGTTGCTCGCGGCAGCCTCGCAGGCGGGTGCGGCGCTGCAGGACGCCGCCGTGGGAACAGCTTTCGCGGCTCGGCCCACCCGGCTGTCCGCACGCAAGTTCTGGGTGCGGCATGCCGCGGACGAACAGGGAATCCTCCACATCGACGAGGGCGCGGTCCGTGCCGTCGTCACCAAGCGGCGGTCGCTGCTGCCCGCCGGGATCACTGCCGTTTCGGGCCGGTTCTACGGCGGCGACGTGGTTTCCCTGCTCGGACCCGAGGAGCGTCCCGTAGCGCGGGGCGTGGTGGCCTACGACTCCACCGAGATCAACGACATCCTGGGGAAGTCGACAACCGAGTTACCGCCGGAGATGCAGCGACCCGTGGTGCACGCCGACGACCTCGTACCGCTCTGACGGGGGTGCCTGTCACGCCGACATCGTGGTGGATACGTCGAGCAGCGCCCGCAGCGCGTCCGAGCAACCCGCATCGAGTGTGAGGGTGGCGAACTCGTCACCTCTCGTCGACCCGCGGTTGACGATCACGATCGGTATTGCGCGCTTGGCGGCGTGCCGGACGAACCGTAGTCCCGACATGACGGTGAGCGACGAACCGGCCACCAGCAGCGCTTCCGCTTCGTCGACCACGGCGTAGGCAGCCGCGACCCTCGGCTTGGGGACCGACTCGCCGAAGTACACGATGTCCGGTTTCAGGAGCCCGCCGCAGGCCTCACAGTCGACCATCCGGAAGTGCTCCGTACTGGTGACGACGGCGTCCGCATCGGGTGCGATCTCGACTCCCTCCGCCGCGGCCACGGTCTCGGCGAACCCGGGGTTGGCTCGCTCGAGACGCTCGGCCAGTGTTGCCCGCGAGATCAGTGCACCGCACGAGAGACAACGCACCTGTGCGTACGTGCCATGTAGATCGATGACCCGGCGACTGCCCGCCTTGGTGTGGAGCAGATCCACGTTCTGCGTGATCACCGCGTGCACGGCGCCTGCGCGTTCGAGACCGGCCAGGGCCCGATGACCGGCGTTGGGCCGGGCTGCGTCCATGTGCCGCCAGCCGAGATGATTCCGGGCCCAGTAGTGACGACGGAAGTCCGGGTCGCCGATGAATTGCTGGAAGGTCATCGGGTTGCGCGGGGGAGAGTCGGGACCCCGGTAGTCGGGGATTCCGGAATCCGTGGAAATGCCGGCGCCGGTGACCACACACAGACGCCGGCCGCTGAGTACGTCGAGCAGTCGGTCGAACACGCACTCCAGGGTAGCGCCGGGTCAGTAACCGACGACCGGATCGATCAGGGCGGTGAGCCGCTCACCGGCGACGAAACGGGTCACGTTCAACGCCACATGATCGGCGAAAGCGGGCGGACGCACGGACGGCGGGTTGGAATCGTGGGGGGTGATGATCACATTGGGCAGTTCCCAGAGCGGGTGACCGTCGGGAAGCGGCTCCGGATCCGTGACATCGAGCCCGGCGCCGCCGATGCTGCCGTTCCGCAATGCGTGCACGAGAGCATCGGTATCGATGAGCGACCCGCGGGCCACGTTGATCACCCACGACGTCGACTTCATCTGAGCCAGTTCGGCGGCGCTCACCAGGTGATGCGTCGCGGACGTCGCGGGCGCCCCGATGACGAAATGGTCGGCCCGCGGCCACACCTCGTTCAACCTGGTGGTCGGAAGCGTTTCGATGGCACCCGGAACGGGGCTGCCCGAGCGATTCACGGCGATCACGTCGGCTCCGAGCGCAGCCAGCATGGGAATGAGTGCCCGGCCGATGCCGCCTGCTCCCACCATGGCGACCGTCGCACCGCGCAGCGTGCCGACCTTGGAGTAGAAATCGTGCTGACGCCACGTTCGGGCCGCCATGTGTTCCGGCAGCACCCTCACTCCGGCCAGGAGGAGCGTCAGGGCATGTTCGGCGACTGTGGCCGCGAACGCACCCGCAGCCGACGTCCACATGATCTGGGTATCGGGTGTGATGAGTTTCGCATCGAACCACTGCTCGACTCCGGCGGAATCGAGCTGCACCCACCGAATATTGTCCGGGAGCGGGTCGGGAAACCCGATCGGGCCCGCGGTCCACACCAACGCATCGGCGGACTCGAAGGGCGACAGACGGGCGCCGCCCCGGCGCACCGCGTCCTCGAGGAGCGGGTCCGGGGCGGGTCCGATGGCAACAGCTGGAACAGCAACGTCGTCGGCCATGGTTCGACGCTACGCGGGAACCTCGATCAACGGGTAGACACCATTTTCATCGTGTACCTCACGTCCCGTCACGGGCGGGTTGAACACGCAGAGCATGCGCATTTCGGTCTCCGGCTCGACGCGGTGCCGTTCGTGCCCGTTCAGCAGGTACATCGATCCGGGTCCGAGGTCGTAAACCTTGTCGTTGTCGAGATCGACCAATTTGCCCGTGCCCTCGACCAGCCACACGGCCTCGACATGGTTGGCGTAGTGGAACTCATTGACAGTTCCCGCCTTGATCGTGGTTTCATGGAAGGAGAAGCCCACCTTGTCACCGCCGAGGACGATGCGCTTGCTGCGCCAATTGCCGTCCTCGCTGGTGATGTCGCGCTCGGTGTCGGTGATTTCTGCGGTGGTGCGAACGATCATGGGTACTCCCATCCTCTCTAGCTGCAAACCTTGCCGGTGGCCTCGGCGAGAATGCCGAGTCCGTGGTCGAGTTCCTCGTCGGTGATGGTCAGCGCCGGTAGCAGCTTGACCACCTCGTCGGAAGGTCCGGAGGTTTCGGCAAGCAGTCCCTCGTCGAAGGCGAGTTTGCAGACTTTGCCCGCATTCTCGGCCTCGTCGAAGACGAGACCCTGAACGAGGCCGCGACCGCGGGTGAAGACCTTGCCCTCGAACTGGTTGGACAGTGCGGTGAACGCCTGATGAATCTTCTCGCCCTTGGCCAGCGTCGACTGATGCAGGGCGTCGTCGGACCAGTACTGGTCCAACGCCACTTTGGAGGTGATGAATGCGGGATTGTTGCCGCGGAACGTGCCGTTGTGCTCGCCCGGACCCCACACGTCCAGTTCGCGTTTGAACAGCGTGAGCGCCATAGGGAGCCCGTAACCGCTGATCGACTTCGACAGGCAGACGATGTCGGGGGTGATGCCGGCAATCTCGAAGGAGAAGAACGGGCCGGTGCGCCCGCACCCCATCTGAACGTCGTCGACGATCAGCAGGATGTCGCGCTCCGCGCACAGCTCCGCCAAGGCGCGCAGCCACTCGGCCCGAGCAACGTTGACGCCACCTTCGCCCTGAACGGTTTCGACGATCACGGCGGCCGGACGGTTCAGGCCACTGCCCGAGTCGTCGAGGACCCGGGAGAACCAGTGGAAGTCCTCGGTGACCCCGTCGAAGTAGTTGTCGAACGGCATCGGAGTGGCGTGCACCAGCGGGATACCGGCCCCGGCACGTTTCATCGAGTTACCGGTGACCGAGAGCGCGCCGAGCGTCATGCCGTGGAACGCGTTGGTGAAGTTGATGATCGACGAACGGCCCGTGACTTTACGGGCAAGCTTCAGCGCGGCCTCGACGGTATTGGTGCCGGTGGGGCCGGGGAACTGGACTTTGTAGTCGAGGCCCCGCGGTTTCAGGATCTTGTCCTCGAAGGTCTCGAGCAGTTCGCGTTTCGCGACGGTCGACATGTCGAGACCGTGGGTGATTCCGTCACCGACGATGTAGTCGACGAGTGCCGATTTGAGCACCGGGTTGTTGTGCCCGTAGTTGAGCGAGCCGGCTCCGGCGAAGAAGTCGAGGTAGTCCTTGCCGTTCTCGTCGCGAATCCACGATCCGGACGCCGTTTCGAAAACGGTGGGCCACCCGCGGCTGTAACTGCGAACCTCGGATTCGAGGCTCTCGAAGATATCGGTATGAGCGTTAGTCGTACTGCTGTCAGTCATGTTGCTGCATTCCTCCGGGGCATGCTCTTAGCCGATCGTGTACAGATCTTCGGCTTCGTGTCCATCGGGAAAATCGTTGGGCGAGAATAACGTCTGCTTAGTGATCGCCGTATCTCGGCGACGCGCCAATGCGGTGAACAACGCGATCGATGCCTCGTTGTCGGGGCTGATCGTCGTCTCGAGATGGGTGATCCCTTCAGGCGCAAGACGATCGAGCAAGGCGCCCAGCATGCGTCCGGCAATTCCCTTGCCACGCTGGTCTGCGTCTACGGCGACCTGCCAGACAAACAGTGTCGCCGGGGATTCGGGGCGGATGTAGCCCGAAACGAATCCCACTACTCGTTCGTCGACCACTGCGACGATCGACGTGCGGCTGAAATCTCTGCACCACAACAGGTAGGCATAACTCGAGTTGAGGTCGAGCACTTCCGTGTTCCTGGCGATCTCCCAGAGCCGGACTCCATCAGAGATCTGTGGACTTCGAAACAACACCGCGTCCGGCGCGGTGGTCGGGATGGCACTCTTCTGAACAGGCGTCATTGGAAAAACCAACCTAACAACCATCTATGCCGATTTCACGTGCGTCGCGAAATTGGCCCGTCCGGGCACGGAGCCTTCGCAGGTGAGACGGGCAATGTGACGCTGCTCACGTTATGTAACTTTTCGACGATCCGCAAGCGACACACTTGTCCATTTCGAGATCTCAGGGCACTCGACCGCCGCTGCGGAGTCACTTCACGGCTGCCAGGGCGAAAGGCAGCACCGAGGTGGCGCCCGCCGCCCGCAGCGTCCGGGCAGCCATCGTCAGGGTCCAGCCGGTGTCGGTGAGGGTGTCGACGAGGAGAACAGGCCCCGTGGAACCCGAAAGTTGGGGGGTTTCCCACGCGTCTGCCAGACCGGCCACCCGGTAGGCGGAGTTCGCCGCAGAGACTGGCGGATGGCCGGGTCGTTGCCTCAGGACTCCCAGATGCTCGAGCCGTCCGATCTGGGCGAGCCGCTCCGCCAAGGAGGCCGCGAGAAGGGGATGGGTGGTCGATTCGACGGCCATGACGGCGGTGGGCCGCTGCGTCCAGTCCCACGATGCCAGCACGGCGATGCAGGCCTGCAAGACGTTCTCCGGTGCCGGACCGTCCGGTCCGTCCATCAGAGTGCGCAGTCGTTGTCCCCAGCCGAGGTCGGACAATCGGCCGAGGACACGGCCCGGTTCCGGACCGTCCGTAATTTTCCCCGATAACGCGACATCGAGCTTCTTCAGTCCCGAAGGCCACTGTTTCCGAGGCGCCAGGTCGATGCCCGGCCTCTCCAGCCGCGATCGGGTCTGAGCCACGGTGTCTGCATCCACAGCGGTGTCGTAGTGCGCGCCGGTGCAGTTGTCGCACCGGCCGCAGTCGGACGCCCCCTCGACCAGTCCCGGATCGTCGAGCTGCTCCCTCAGGAACGCCATCCGGCACGTGGTGATGCGTTGATAGTCGAGCATGGCCTGCTGCTCGGACTCACGGGCCCGTTCGAGACGTTCGTAGCGTTCGGCGTCGTAGGTCCAAGGCTGCCCGGTTCCCACCCAGCCCCCACGGACCCGGCGAACCGCACCGTCTACATCGAGAACCTTCAACACCATCTCGAGCCGCGTCCGCCCCAGTTCCACCAGTGGCTCCAGGGCCTGCGTGGACTGCGGCCGGTCGGGGTCGAGAACCTCGATGACCCGCCGCACGATGTGCTCACGGGGAAACGCCACCGATGCGAAATAGCTCCAGATCTGCCGGTCTTCCGAGCCGGGGAGCAAGATCACTTCGGCGCGATCAGTGGAACGGCCCGCACGGCCCACCTGCTGGTAGTACGAGATCGGTGACGACGGGGCACCGAGGTGCACCACGAATCCGAGATCGGGCTTGTCGAAGCCCATGCCGAGCGCCGACGTAGCCACCAGGGCTTTCACGCGGTTGTCGAGTAGATCCTGCTCGAGGCCTTCCCGTTCGCCGGCATCGGTTTGTCCCGTATAGGCGGCGACGGTGTGCCCCTGCTCGGTGAGCAAGCTAGCCAGATCTCGTGCCGCCGACACCGTCAACGCATAGATGATCCCCGACCCGGGCAGGCTGTCGAGCTTCTGGGCGAGCCACGCGGCGCGGGCCGTGGCCTCAGGAATCTGCACCACCGACAGATGTAGCGATTCGCGTTCGAGCCCGCCGCGCAACACCAGCGTTTCGCCGCCGCCCACCCCGAGCTGGGTCGAGACATCGGTGACCACGCGGTCGTTTGCGGTAGCCGTGGTCGCAAGCACGGGAATACCCTGCCCGAGCTCGCCGATGAGCGTGCGGATGCGCCGATAGTCCGGGCGGAAGTCGTGGCCCCAATCCGAGACACAATGGGCTTCGTCGACGACGACCAGGCCGGCGTCGGCGGCGAGGGAAGGAAGAACCTGGTCGCGGAAGTCGGGGTTGTTCAGGCGTTCCGGGCTGACCAACAAGACATCCAGCTCTTGCGCCGCGACACGGGCGTGAATGTCGTCCCACTCCGTGACGTTGCCCGAGTTGATCGTGGCGGCCCGGACCCCCGCCCGTTCTGCCGACGCCACCTGATTCCGCATGAGGGCGAGAAGCGGCGACACAATGACGGTCGGCCCGTGCCCGTCGGCCCTCAACAGCTTGGCCGCGATGAAGTAGACAGCTGATTTACCCCACCCGGTCCGCTGGACGACGAGCGCGCGTCGTCGGCCCACGACGAGCGCCTCGATGGCAGTCCACTGGTCGTCCCGCAGCCGCGCTTCGGGTCCTGCCAGCTCTCGGAGCAGGCGTTCGGCCTCGTCGCGGAGTGCGGGCGTGGTGGCGGTGGTCATGACCCCATGGTGCACGACTGCTGTGACACTCCACCTGCGGCGAGGGGGAACGGCCTGCTCAGCGGTGCAGAGCTGTCTCGATGGCGGTGCGGGTGGGGGAGGATGTCGAGGCTCCTCGCCGGGTGGTCGCGAGTGCGCCTGCCGCGGTCGCGAACGGCAGCGCGGCCTCGGGGCCGCGCATCCACGACACCGCCAGAGCGCCTGCGAACGCGTCACCGGCACCCGTCGTGTCGACTACCTCGACCGAGGGGGCGTCGGCATGTACGGCGGCGCCGCCGGGGTTCGTGTACTCGGCGCCGGATCCGCCGAGTGTGGTCACCAGGTGGGGGACGGCGGAAATCACGTCGGGTCCGAGTTGCGCGGCTTCTGTCTCGTTGACCACCAGCACATCGACGAGTGCTACGAGTTCTCGGGGAAGCGGCTGAGCGGGTGAGGGATTGAGCATCACCACCGTGTCGTGTTCGGCGGCGTGCGCGGCTGCGGCGAGCACGGTCGCGACCGGTATCTCGAGTTGGCAGAGGAGCACGTCGGCGGCCGCGATGGCCTCGAGATCTGCCGGTTCGAGATCGGTCAGGGTGCTGTTGGCGCCCGGGACCACCACGATGCTGTTCTGTCCGGCGGCGTCGACGGTGATGGTCGCGATTCCACTCGGCCCGTCGACCTCGCGGAGGTGGGTGGTGTCGACTTCGGCCTCCACCAGGGTTTGGCGCAGTTCGAGGGCGAACGTATCGGATCCGACGGCGCCGATGAATGTGACCCGTCCCCCTGCCCGCGCCGCGGCGATGGCCTGATTCGCGCCTTTGCCGCCGGGGGTGGCGGCAAAGGCGCTGCCCAGAATGGTCTCGCCGGGGGCGGGTAATCGTTCGGTCGCCGTCAGCAGATCCATGTTGACGCTGCCGACCACGGCGATCCTGGGAGCGGACATGATGGAAAGACTATCCCGCGTCGACGGCGTCCGCCTCGTGCTCGGACCTCGGTGACTCGCCGGCCTTCGTCCGCCGCAACCGGCCGAGGACACGACGAGCTTCCGCCTCCGTGGCGACGGCAGGCGGCGATCCGTCGAGCGGCTTGCGGGCGGTCTCGGAGATGAGGAGGACCGCGATGGCCCCGATCACTGCGGCCACCATCATGTACATCGGAGCGACGAGATCGCTGCCGGTCGCGTCCTGCAGGGCGGTCAGCACCAGAGGCGTGGTACCACCGAAGATCGAGACGGCGAGGTTGTATCCGATCGCGAGGCCGCCGTAGCGGATTCCCGTCGGGAAGAGTGCAGGAAGGACCGAGGGGAAGACGCCGACGAACAGCAGCAGTAGTCCGCCGAGCATCGCGAGGCCGACGAAGACGGTGACGTAGTGCCCGACACCGATCAGCAGGTACGCGGGCAGCGACAGTGCGAAGAATCCGACGAAGCCGGTCAGCAGCAACGGTTTACGACCCACCCGGTCGGACAGCTTTCCGACGAAGCTGATGCACACCATCATGATGAGCATCACGACGATCATGAGGACGAGGCCGTGCGACTCGTCGTAGCCGAGCGTGTTCGACAGGTACGTCGGCATGTAGCTGAGCAGACCGTAGTGCGCGATGTTGTAGGCGGCGACGAGGATGACGCACAGTACGAGGGGCCGCCAATTGTCGACCAGTGTCTCGCGCAATTTTCGGCCGGTGGATTCTTCTGCGAGAGAACGTTCCTCAGCCTGCTGTTGCTGCTGGAAGGCCGGCGTCTCTTCGAGCCGCAGGCGCAGGTAGAGGCCGATGAGTCCCAGGGGACCGGCGAGCAGGAACGGGATTCGCCATGCCCAGTCGACCAGAGCGTCGGCGCTGACTGCGCTGCTGATGACGGTGACGAGCCCCGCCGCCGCGACATACCCGGCCAACGTGCCGAATTCGAGGAAACTCGCGAAGAAGCCGCGACGCTTGTCGGGCGCGTACTCGGCGACGAACGTACTGGCGCCACCGTATTCGCCGCCGGTCGAGAATCCCTGTACGAGGCGAAAGAGTACGAGAAGGATCGGTGCCAGGATGCCGATCGATTCGTAGCTCGGGATCACGCCGATCGCGAAAGTGCTTCCCGCCATGAGGATGATGGTGGTGGCAAGCACCTTCTTGCGGCCGATACGGTCGCCGAGCGGACCGAAGAAGAAACCGCCGAGCGGCCGGACGATGAAGGCTGCGGCGAAGATTGCGAACGTCGACAGTAGCTGCGCCGTGCCGCTGGCCTCGGGAAAGAACACCTGGCCGATGGTGGTCGCGAGGTAGGCGTAGACGCCGAAGTCGAACCATTCCATGGCGTTGCCGAGCATGGTCGCTTTGACGGCCCGCGAGACCGAGGCCTCGTCGATGACGGTGACGTCGGGTGACTGCGCCACCTCGTCCGCGGTGATGGAGTGATCTGGTGCATTCATGAGTCGTGCGCTCCCCAGCGCCGGTATCACCCACGCGGGGCACGTACCTGATGCACGCATCTTTTCGTCGCCCGCCGGGTGAAGTGCTGGTCGGGTCTCCTGGCCACGGACCCTTCGGCGCGATGCGGCCCCCGCCGATCGGCTCTGGCTCGTGGCTGGTCCCGCCCACCGTCCGGGGTGCGGGACTACCAGCTGTAAGAGCGATTACCGTAGCAAAGGATGCGGGGGCTTGTCGGCTCGAGCCTCAGTACGCCCGGGCGTACTGCGCCGGAATCTGCGGCGTCACCTGCGCATTCAATGCCAGTGCGGCTTTTCGCGGCCAATACGGGTCGCGGAGCAGTTCGCGCCCGAGGAACACGGCGACGGCTTCTCCCGACTCCACGATTCGCTCGGCCTGCTCCGGCTCGGTGATGAGCCCGACGGCGGCGGCCGGGACCGTGGTCTCGTTCTGGATGCGACGGGCGAACGGCACCTGGTAGCCGGGCCCGACGGGGATCCGGGCGGACGCGACGCCACCGCTGGACACGTCGACGAGGTCGACGCCGAGGTCCGCGAGGGCCTGCACGAGGGACACGGTCTGATCCGGCGTCCAGCTGTCCGCGTCGAGGCCGGGCTCCTCCGAGAGCCAGTCGGTTGCCGAGACCGGACGAAGACGGGCAACTCGGCCGGCCAGACCCCGCGTACCGCGTCGACGACCTCTAGCAGGAGGCGAATGCGGCGCGCGAAGCTGCCGCCGTACTCGTCGGTGCGGTGATTGCTGACCGGTGAGAGGAACTGGTGCAGCAGATAGCCGTGTGCCGCATGGATTTCCACCACCTTGAAACCGGCCCGCGACGCCCGCTCGGCGGCGGCGGCGAAATCGGCGACCACCTTCCGGATGTCGGCGGACGTCGCCGCGGCAGGCGGGGTGTGGTCGCCGAAACCGATCGCGCTCGGCGCCACCGTCTGCCAGGACAACCGATCGTCGCCGTCGAGGCTCCCACCCCCGCGCCACGGGACGTGCGCGGAGCCCTTGCGCCCGGCGTGACCGAGCTGGATGCCCGGGACCGCGCCGAAGTACTCGAGCTGTGCGTTGATCTCCGCGAAGGCCTCGGCCTGGGTGTCGTTCCAGATGCCGATGTCGGCGGGGCTGATGCGGCCCTCCGGGCTGACTGCCGTCGCCTCGGTGAGGATCAGGCCGGCACCGCCGATGGCGCGCGTCACGAGGTGCGTCCGGTGCCAGTCATTGGGAACTCCCACATCGCGGCCCGTCACGTCGGCCGAGTACTGGCACATCGGCGCCATCCACACCCGATTGGGGACGGTGACTCCGCGGAAGGTGATGGGTTCGAACAACACGCCCACTACAGCACTCCTGCCTCTGATGGTCTCGACCAGTCGCAACCTGCGCGGGGGACGAAATCATTCCCGGTCGTTCCCGCGCCGCGCTGCACAGACCGCGGTATATAGGCTGTCTTCATGACTGCAGTGACCTCCACCGCGTCGACCGGTGCCGTGGACACCCGTGAGGCCGTTCACGCGGCGGCTCGTCGTGCCCGCACCGCGTCGCGGGTCCTTGCTCTGCTCACCACCGCGCAGAAAGACGCGGTCCTGCACGCCGCGGCCGATGCGGTGCTGGCAGCTACGACTGACGTCCTTGCCGCCAATGCGGCCGACATCGAGTCGGCCCGGGCGTCCGGCACCGAGGAATCCCTTCTCGACCGGCTCCGGCTGACCGAGGCTCGGATCGAGGGAATCGCCGCCGGACTCCGTCAAGTAGCGGGTCTGCCCGATCCGATCGGTGAAGTGGTGCGCGGATCCACACTGCCCAATGGACTCGAACTGCGACAGCTCCGAGTGCCGCTGGGTGTGGTGGGCATGGTGTACGAGGCCCGTCCCAACGTCACCGTGGACGCGTTCGGCCTGGCCCTGAAGTCGGGCAACGCTGCGCTTCTGCGTGGATCCTCGTCCGCGGCGAAGTCGAATGCGGCGCTGGTCGTCGCATTGCGCGCCGCGCTGGCTGCGCAGGAGCTGCCGGAAGACGCGGTGCAATTACTGCCCACCGAGGACCGCTCGAGTGTCACCCATCTCATCCAGGCGCGCGGTTTGGTTGACGTCGTCATCCCTCGGGGCGGCGCCGGACTGATCAGCGCCGTCGTACGAGACGCCTCCGTCCCCACCATCGAGACGGGCGTGGGTAACTGCCACGTCTACATCCATGCCGCCGCGGACCTGGAGATGGCCGAACGAATCCTGCTCAACTCGAAGACGCGGCGGCCGAGCGTCTGTAATACCGCGGAGACGGTTCTGGTCGACGCCGCCATTGCCGACGTCGCCGTCCCGAAGCTCCTGCAGGCGCTGCAGACGCACAGTGTCACCGTCCACGGAGATCTTCCCGGCATGGTGCCCGCCACCGAGACAGACTGGTCGGACGAATATCTCACCCTCGATGTGGCGCTGAAGGTCGTCGACGATCTCGATGCCGCGGTAGAGCACATCGATCGATATGGAACCGGTCACACCGAGGCCATCGTGACCGCCGACCTGTCGGCCGCGCGCGAGTTCACCGCCCGCGTCGATGCCGCCGCCGTCATGGTCAACGCGTCGACCGCCTTCACCGACGGCGAGCAGTTCGGTTTCGGCGCCGAGATCGGGATCTCCACCCAGAAGCTCCACGCCCGCGGTCCGATGGGGCTGCCGGAACTCACCTCCACGAAGTGGATCGTGTGGGGGGACGGGCACACGCGTCCGGCCTAGCACCGCAGTTCGACCACCAATTTCCGCAAGCCCATCGAAAGGAGCGAGCGTGGATCGCGCACTACCCACCACGACGCCGTTGTTCGCGAGCGTCGACGACGTGATCGCCCGGCTCGCCGAAACCGGCTACCTGGCAGACAAGGGCACCGCGACCGCGGTGTTTCTCGCCGACCGGCTCGGTAAGCCCCTGCTCATCGAGGGACCGGCGGGTGTCGGCAAGACAGAGCTGGCCCGAGCCGTCGCACAGACGACCGACGCCGAACTGGTGCGGTTGCAGTGCTATGAGGGCGTCGACGAGGCTCGCGCGCTCTACGAGTGGAACCACGCGAAGCAGATCCTGCGCATCCAGGCCGGAGCGAGCGCAGCGACGGGGAATGTTCACGGCAGCGACAGCAGCTGGGACTCCACCAAGGCGGATGTCTTCTCGGAGGAGTTCCTGCTGTCGCGTCCGCTGCTGACTGCGATCCGGCGCGAGGATCCGACGGTGCTGCTCATCGACGAGACCGACAAGGCGGACGTCGAGATCGAGGGCCTGCTCCTCGAGGTGCTCAGCGATTTCGCGGTCACCGTTCCCGAGCTGGGAACGATCACGGCCGTCCGGAAGCCGTTCGTGCTTCTCACCTCAAACGCCACCCGTGAGTTGTCCGAGGCGCTCAAGCGTCGCTGCCTCTTCCTCCACCTCGACTTCCCGGATGCCGAACTCGAACGCAAGATTCTGGCGAGTCGAGTCCCGGAGCTTCCGGAAGCGATCGCCGAGCAGTTGGTGGCGACCATCCGGGTGCTGCGCGGAATGCAGTTGAAGAAACTGCCCTCGGTAGCCGAGACGATCGACTGGGGCCGCACGCTCCTCGCGCTCGGGTTGGACACCCTCGACGACGACGCCGTGCGGGCCACCCTGGGCGTGGTCCTCAAACACCAATCCGACCAGCAGCGCGCCGCTGCCGAACTGCGACTGAACTGAGGGTTCCCATGGCTGCAGGTGGTCCTCCCACGTCCCGGTCGGCAACATCGGGGCCCGCCGCGCCGCACGGGTTACCCGGCCACCTGGTCGACTTCGTCGAGGCGTTGCGGCGGCGCGGCATCATGGTGGGCCCGTCGGAGACCGTCGACGCCGGGCAGGTCATGTCCGTCCTCGATCTCCTCGACCGCGAGGCACTCCGAGAGGGACTGGCGTGCGCCCTGCTACGCCGTCCCACTCACCGCTCCACGTTCGACGCTCTTTTCGATCTGTGGTTCCCCGCGGCCGTCGGGAATCGGTCGAGCGGGGCCGTCGACACCAGGCTTCCGCGAACCGAGAAGGGCGACATCGATTACGACGCCCTGCGTGAGTTGATCGTCGAACTCCTTGCCGACGGGTCGCCCGAAGCGCTCGAACTCACCGAACTCCTGACCGCGCAGATGGTCGAAGAACTCGGGCAGTACCAGTCGGCGAACGGGCCGTCGTTCTCCGCCTACCAGGCGTTGCGGGACGTGGCGCCCGAGACCCTGCTGAAGAAGATCCTCGACGGACTCCTGGGCAATCAGCAGGTCGGCGAAGCCCGAATGACGGAGAGCTACGAATCCGAGGTGGCCAAACGCACCGCGGCGCAGCGGATCGCCGACTTCCGCAAGATGGTCGAGAAGGAGACGCGTCGGCGGTCGGCCGAGAACCTGGGCAAGGAGCGGGTGGCGTCGTACGGCGTGCCGCGGCTGGCCGAGGAAGTGGACTTCCTGCGCGCGTCGGACTCCGAGCTGACCGCTCTCAAACGTAACGTCACCCCGCTCGCCAGACTGCTGGCCAGCCGGCTCGCGGTGCGCCGCAGTCGTCATCGCGCCGGGTCGATCGATCTCCGGCGGACCCTGCGCAAGTCGATGTCCACCGGGGGAGTGCCCATCGATCTCGTCCAGCGCAAGCCGAGACGCGCCCGCCCGGAACTGGTGGTGATGTGCGACGTGTCGGGTTCGGTGGCGGGGTTCAGCCACTTCACATTGCTGCTCGTCCATGCGCTACGGGAGCAGTTCTCGCGGGTGCGGGTGTTCGCTTTCATCGACACCACCGACGAAGTCACCCGATTCTTCGACACCGGCGCAGACCTCGGAAACGCGATGTCGCGGATGATCCGCGAGGCCGACCTCGTCAGCTACGACGGGCACTCCGACTACGGCAACGCATTCGGTGTGTTCGCGGAGCGGTTCACCTCGAGCATTACCTCGCGCACCTCACTGCTCGTCCTCGGGGACGGCCGCAACAACTATCGCGACCCCAATCTGGAGGCGCTGGCGCGTCTGGTGTCGGTGGCCAAGCATGCGCACTGGCTCAACCCCGAGCCACGCGGACAGTGGGGTTCCGGGGATTCGGCCGCCAAGGTGTACAACGAGGTCATCAGCATGCACGAGTGCCGCTCCGCGCAGCAGCTCGCCTCGGTGGTCGCCGGGTTGCTCCCGGTATGACCACGTAAGCTCGGCACTCGTGGAACAGGGAACAACGGGCGCACGTCGGCGCCGTCTCGGGGTCATGGGCGGCACCTTCGACCCCATTCACCACGGTCACCTCGTGGCCGCCAGCGAAGTCGCCGACCGGTTCGGCCTCGACGAGGTGATCTTCGTACCCACCGGCAGGCCCTGGCAGAAGCAGGGGAAAGTGGTCAGCCCCGCGGAGGACCGGTACTTGATGACGGTCATCGCCACTGCGTCGAACCCACGGTTCTCGGTGAGCCGGGTGGACGTCGACCGCCGGAAAGTCACCTACACCGTCGACACTCTGCGCGATCTCCGCAGCTTCCATCCCGACGCCGAGCTGTACTTCATTACCGGTGCCGATGCCCTGGCGAGTATTCTGTCGTGGCAGGACTGGGAGGAACTGTTCTCACTGGCGAAATTTGTGGGAGTGTCGCGCCCGGGATTCGATCTCAATACCGAACATCTGGCCGCTCATCTCGACGCGCTGCCGGAGGACGCGGTCACGTTGATCGAGATACCGGCGCTGGCGATCTCCTCGACGGAATGTCGGCGGCGCGCCAGCCGGCACCGGCCTGTGTGGTATCTGGTGCCGGACGGCGTGGTCCAGTACATCTCGAAGCGGAACCTGTATCGGCCGCCGGACGCCGAGCGCCTGGACGGTGCGACGACGATGTCCGAACCGGCCCCCGGCAAGACCAAGAGCTAGCACTTTTTCAACGAACTGGAGAACATCGAGTGAGCGCAACGACCGAAGCCATCGCGATGGCACGCATCGCGGCAGTGGCGGCCGACGAGAAGCTGGCCTCCGATGTGGTGGTGCTCGATGTTTCCGAGCAGCTGGTCATCACCGACTGCTTCGTCATCGCGTCGGCGCCCAACGAGCGCCAGGTGAACGCGATAGTCGAGAACATCGAGGAACGTCTGCGTGAGGCCGGTCACAAGCCGGTGCGCCGTGAAGGCACCCGGGAGGGTCGGTGGGCGCTGCTGGACTTCGTGGACGTCGTCATCCACGTGCAGCACAACGAGGAACGTAACTTCTACGCACTCGAGCGGCTCTGGAAGGACTGCCCCACCGTCCCGGTCGACGGGATCGGCCTGCACGCCCCCGCGACCAACGGTGCTGATCCCGGCTCCGCGAACAGTGAGGAATCCGAGCAGTGACGGACGCTCCGCGCGCCCCGCGACGGCTCATTCTGCTGAGGCACGGCCAAACCGCGTACAACGCCGGAAACCGCATGCAGGGTCAGCTCGACACCGACCTGTCCGAACTCGGCCGGAGGCAGGCCCGCGCTGCTGCCGCCGTCCTCGTCGGTCGCTCACCGATCTCTATCGTGTCCTCGGACCTGCGGCGTGCGTACGACACGGCGGTGGAGATCGGCGACAACGCCGGACTGCCGGTGCAGATCGACGAGCGTCTGCGGGAAACCCATCTCGGTGAGTGGCAGGGGCTGACTCACCTCGACGTCGACGCGCGGGCGCCGGGTGCTCGCGCGGCGTGGCGTAGCGACGCGACGTGGGCACCGCCCGGCGGAGAGAGCCGTGTCGATGTCGCGCGCCGCAGCACGCCGGTGGTGGCCGAGCTTCTCGAGAAGTACGAGGATTGGGCCGAACAGCCCGTCGTGCTGGTTGCCCACGGCGGATTGATTGCTGCACTCACCGCGGCGCTTCTCGATCTTCCTGTCAGTCATTGGCCGGTGCTCGGTGGTCTCGGTAACACCAGCTGGGTTCAGCTCAGTGCGCACGGAAACTCCGACTCGCCGAGCTGGCGCCTGGACGTCTGGAACGCATCCGCGAGCGTGGCAAGTGACGTCCTCTGACATGGAGGCCGGTTCCGGAGAGCGGCCGGTCCTTCTCGTGCTCGCCGATTCACTGTCCTACTACGGGCCCAAGGGCGGCTTGCCGTCCAACCATCCCGACATCTGGCCCAACATCGTTGGGCGCGAGCTGGACTGGGACGTGGAGCTTGTTGCGCGGATCGGTTGGACCAGTCGTGACGTCTGGTGGGCCCTGACCCAGGACCCCCGTGTGTGGTCGGCCGTCCCGCGGGCGGGTGCTGTCGTGTTCGCGGTCGGGGGAATGGACTCTCTGCCGTCCCCGCTGCCCACCGCGATGCGGGAGCAGCTTCGCTACATTCGTCCGCCGGCGCTGCGCAGGGTCGTGCGTACTGCCTACCAATGGTTGCAGCCGCGGCTGTCTCCGCTCGGATGGCCGGTCGCGTTGCCCCCGAAGTTGAGCGTCGAGTACCTCGAAAGCTCCCGGGCGGCGCTCGAATACATGCGACCGGAACTGCCCGTCGTCGGCACTCTCCCGTCCGTCCACCGCAGTGAGGCCTACGGCAAGGTGCACTCCGGCCGGCCGGGTGCTGTCGCGGCCATCACGGGGTGGGCGGAGGACAAGAACGTTCCGCTCGTCGACCTCGCGGAGGCTGTGCGAGCCGACATCTTCGGTGGCCGAGGCAATCCGGACGGAATCCACTGGGGCTGGGACGGTCACGCCCAGGTAGCGGCGGCCATGCTGACCGCTCTTCGTGCCACCGGAGCGGCACCGACGCTGGGCGAAGACATCACTGCCGCGGACGCGGTGTCGAGCAGGGCCGAGTAGTCCCATGCCCGTTGTCGTTGTCACCGATTCGTCGGCCTCGCTCGTTCCCGAGGTCGTCGAGGAGCAAGCAATCCAGGTCGTGCCCCTTCATGTTCTCAGTGGCGACGAGGACTTTCGCGAGGGAATCGACGTCATTCCGGAGGACCTCGCCGGCGTCACCACCGCGGGTGCCTCGCCCGGCGAGCTGTCCGAGGCCTACGCGGCGGCGTGGGAAGCGAGCGAGGGCGCCGGCGTGGTCGCCGTGCACATCTCCCGCCAGTTGTCGGGAACCTGGGAGGCCGGACGACAGGCGGCGCAGGAGTTCGACGGTCGCGTGCGCATCGTCGATTCCCAGTCGGCTGGAATGGGTTTGGGATACCCGGTGCTGGAAGCAGCACGGTTGGCGATGAGCGGTGCCGACCTCGAGACGGTGTACCGGCGGGCTGTCGACGTAGCGGGTCGCAGCCGTTGCCTGATTGTCGTGGACCGGCTCGATCAGTTGCGCCGCGGGGGGCGGATCGGCGCGGCGGCCGCGTTGCTCGGCACCGCGCTGGCGATGAAACCGGTGCTGCATCTCGTGGATGGACGACTCGTCCTGAAGGAGAAAACCCGGACCTCCACCAAGGCGATGGCGAAGATGATCGATTCCGCCGTCGAGCTGGCAGGGGTGGACAGAACCTCGGTGGCTGTGCATCACATGCATGCACCCGACCGGGCCGAGTCGGTCGCGCAGCGGCTGAAAGAACGAATTCCGCAGGTCAGCGACCTCGTAGTCACTGATTTCAGTTCGGTGATCGGGGCCCACGTGGGGGCAGGCGCTATCGGCGTCGTTCTCTGCCCGGAGCCCGCCGAGGGCTATGCAGACGCCGATTCATCCACAACCTCGAGCTGATCCACAGGCCAATTTTTCTCACCCACAACCTCGCTGATCGGCCGCCGCGACGTTCTACCTTCTCTGCATGGGCAACAGGGAAGAGCGTTCGCGAGGACGGAGCCGTCTTACGTTCATCACGTCGGGGGAGGACGCGCATCTTCCTCCGGGTGCGGTAGCCCCGTCCGGCCCCTCCACACCGGGATGGTTGGCGCACGCCGAGGACGCCGAAACCGAGGACGCGCCGTCGTGGTCTGCGCAAGGGCGATGGTCCCGCGCCCTTCCGGAACGCTGGCGGGATGCGCGCGTCGACCCCGGCCGCGCAGGCGCAGCCGTCCTCGTCATAGTGGGGCTGATTCTGGCGACAGTCGCCGTGATCAGTGTTCGCAGCGGTCAGCCGGAGGCGCAGGCCGTGCCCTCCCTTCCCCTTGCGCACGTCCGTTCGGAGGCCACCCCCGCCGCGGAGCCGGCCGAGGCAGCTCGGCCGCAGCTTCCGCCGCCGGTGGACGAAATCGTGGTGAGCGTGGTCGGTTTGGTGAGCACGCCCGGGCTCGTGCGGCTGCCGCCTGGCTCACGGGTTGCCGACGCACTCGCCGCCGCGGGAGGAGTGCGCACCGGCGGAGACACTCTCGCTCTCAATCTGGCGCAACGACTTTCCGATGGTGACCAAATCGTGGTTGGGGTGGCCGCGCCCGGAGCGGCGCCCAGTGCGGTGGGCGGCGTCTCCACTCCGGGCGCCGCACCGGCGGACGGGAAGGCAACGACGGGCGGGCTCGTCGATCTGAACACGGCCACGGAGACCGAGCTCGATGCCTTGCCCGGCGTCGGCCCGGTGACCGCGGCAGCCATCATTGCGTGGCGCACCACCAATGGGAAGTTCACGGACGTGGCCCAACTCGGCGAGGTGGACGGGATCGGGCCGGTGCGCCTCGAGAAGCTACGGTCGCAGGTCACCGTGTGAGGTCCGAGCGGGAGTCGCACCGGCTCGACGTCCGCCTCGTTCCCTTCGCTGCGGCCTGCTGGGCAACGACCGGAGGCGGGATCCTGTGGGGTTCACGAACCGCGTGGTGCGTGGTGGGTGGCTCGTTTCTCGTTGCTGTCGCGCTGGTCGCGGCGAGTGTTCGGTCGGGTGACTCCCAGTGGACAGCGCATCGGACGACGGCACTGGCGTTTCTTCTGTTCGGATGCGTGTGTAGCACGGCCGTCGCCGTGCGGGTACAGGCCGCCGAGACGCACCCGATGGTGAACCTGGCGTCGAACGGTGCGTGGGTGACGTTGGTGATCGAAATCGCCGACGACCCACAGCAGCTCGCGAGTTTCGGCCGACGGGTCCGCGTCGACGCGCATCTGCGCGAGATACGCAAAGCCACCGAGACTGTTCACGCGAGTGGGTCGATAGTCGTACTCGCCCCGTCCGATGGGTGGTCCGGTCTGCTGCCGGGACAGGAGGTGGTCCTGCGAGGGCAGGTGAGCCCGCCGATGCACCGCGATCTGACTCTGGCCACGGTCCGGGTGTCCGGTCCACCCTCGGAAGTGGGACCGGCACCTCCTCACCAGCGATGGGCGGGCACCCTGCGCGCCCGGTTCACAGTCGCGGCCGCCGTTCTGCCGCCCGACGAGGCCGGACTGCTGCCTGGGCTGGTGGTGGGGGATACGTCGTCGCTGTCGGCCGAAGTGAAGGACGATTTCACGACAACCGGACTGACACACCTGACGGCGGTGTCCGGCGCGAACGTCAGCATCCTCCTGGGGGCGGTGTTGCTCCTGGTCCGGGCGCTCGGACTCGGCCCGCGGGCCGGCGCCGTTCTGGCGGTCGGCGCGCTGGTCGCTTTCGTCGTGGTGGCGAGGCCGTCGCCCAGCGTGCTGCGCGCCGCGGCGATGGGCTCGGTTGCGTTGCTCGCTCTCGTGAGCGGTCGGCGAAAGCAGGCGGTACCGGCTCTCGCCGCGGGTGTCATCGTGTTGCTGATGTGCTTTCCGGCGCTGGCTGTGGACTTCGGGTTTCTCCTGTCCGTCACGGCCACCGCGGCGTTGATCGTCGTCGCGCCGGTCTGGGTGGACCTTCTCGTTGAGCGGCGATGGCCGCGCGCGGCAGCGGAAATGGTGGCCGTCGCAGTGGCTGCCTTCGCGGTGACCGCGCCCATCGTCGCCGCAATGACGGGGACCGTGAGCGCGGTGTCGGTGGGGGCCAATCTCCTGGTCGCGCCTGTCATCGGAATCGTCACGGTGCTCGGCGCCGTCACCGCCCTCGTATCAGCGGTCTCGGTGCCGGTCGCGGAAGTGACGGTACGCCTGACGCAGTGGCCACTCTGGTGGCTCGTCACCGTGGCCGACCAGGGGTCGCGGATCCCCGGGGCGTCGATACCGGTCCCGTCGGGGCCGGTAGGCGCACTGTCCGTCCTCGCCTGCACAGTCTTGATCGGGGTGGCGTTGCGCTTCCGACGATTCCGCCTGCTGCTGTTCGGGGCCGCGGTCGGTCTCGCGCTGCTCTGGGCACCGGTGTGGCCTGCCTCTCTCGCCGGCGCTGTGTGAGTACGCCGCCGTGCGGGCAACCTGCTCGGAACTCGACGACACAGGAGGATTCCTCATGCAGGTCGGTTTCAAGCTCATGGCCGAAACGTTCGATCCACGGGAAATCGTGCGCCAAGCGGTGGAGGCCGAGCGTGCGGGTTTCGACTTCGTCGAGGTGAGCGATCATTACCATCCGTGGCTCTACAGCCACGGCCACTCGGGATTCGTGTGGTCGATGCTCGCCGCGGCCGCCGCCCGAACCAGCACGATCGGCTTGGCAACGGGTGTCACCTGCCCGTTCGTCCGCTACCACCCCGCAATCATCGCGCAGGCCGCCGCCACCACCGCAGTGCTGAGCGAAGGGCGCTTCACACTCGGTCTGGGCTCGGGAGAGCGTCTCAACGAACATGTGGTGGGCGGTGGGTGGCCGTCGGTGCGGGTGCGGCACGAGATGCTGCGCGAATCGCTCGACATCATTCGACTGCTGTGGTCGGGTGGCTACCATTCCTACGAGGGCAAGCACCTGACGTTGGACGACGCCCGCGTGCACGACCTGCCCGAGGTGCCGCCCACGATTGCCGTCGCGGCAGGGGGCGCGGACGCCGCGCGGCTCGCCGCGGAACTGGGGGACGGGTTGTTCGCCACCGAACCCGACGCCGAACTGGTGCGGGCGTACTCCGACGCCGGCGGATCGGGGCCCAAGTACGGTGAAGTGCCGCTCGCGTGGGCGCCGGACGTGGAGTCGGCCGTGAACTCGGCGCACGACAAGTTCCGTTTCGGTATGACGGGATGGAAGGTGCAGGCGGAGCTGCCGAACCCGATCAACTTCGAGGCGGCCACGGCGACAGTACGTCCGGAGGATGTCCAGGAAGGGATGGCGTGTGGTCCTGACGTGCAGCGTCATCTGGAGGTGGCAGGTAAGTTCGTCGACGCCGGGTTCGATCGTCTGGCGCTGATCAACGCGGGTCCCGACGTCGATGGATTCTTCGAATTCTTCGCGAACGAACTGAGCGAACCGTTACGGGCACTTCCGTAGGCCGCACCGATTGCGGATTCGATGCGCGATGTGTGTATGCCGCGCGGCAACTGCGACTACCATCCGGTGACAAATACTGCGGCGAATGGTCCTGAAGTGCATCCGCATTGGAGGTGAGAGGTATGTCGGAAGCTGAGCAGGCAGATCTCGATGTGGACGATGTCCTCGACGCGGGTCAGGTTCGCCGGGCGCAGCGCGTTGTCGCCGCATCATCGCTGGACGCCGACGATTGCCGGTTGCTGCTGTCCATGCTGGGCATTGCCGGGAACCCGGAGGCCGCCGAGCTGGAGTGAAGTCGGGGGCTGAACTGGTGCCGGTCAGCTCAGGTTCTTGTGGTGATGAACGATGATTTCCTCAGCCAGCGCCGAGATCTTGACGTTCATTTCCTGAGATGTCGCCTGCAGGATCGCCAGCGCCTGGTCTTCGGTGATGTTGTGAAACGCCATCATCAAGCCCAATGCCTTCCCTATCTCCCGATTGCTGGTCAACCCCGCCCGTAACGTCTCCGCTTCGAGGTGCTCATGCGCCGCGGTGAGGGCCACGGCGGCGAACGATGCGAGCATGATCCCCTGTTCGACGGATGCTGCCGTCAACGCGCCGGGCGTATCGGCGAAGAGGTTGAGGGCGCCGACCTTCCGACGCCGGACGACGAGGCGGAACCCGGCTGCACCGCGAACCGGGGTCTCGGCGAGCACCCGGCGCACCAATCGTGGCCACTCGTGTGCGGCGGTCAGGTCCGGTACCAATTGCGGTGTCTCCTCGACGATGGCATCGACACACGGACCTTCGTTTTCGCTCCGCTCCAATTCGTCCACCCGGGCGGCGATGGTGTCATTGGCCGCGGCGGTGACGAATCGACCCTTCTCGTGAAGCATCAGGCTGGCGTGGGAACAGCCGTCGACGAGAATGGGGGCGACATCGCAGACTGCTTGCTGGACATCCCGAAAGTCCGCGCCAGCGTATACCAGTTCGGCCAATCCTGTCAACGATGCCGACGCTTTGTCGACAGGCTGTGAGCGAGTCGCTTCCTGCTCGTCGTCCCGCATCGGGTCCTCCACATCCGGGCACGCCCAGTGTTGACGCCCAGTCTGCCAGATGGGGGTCGGGCCGTGCCCCGGCCGGAAGAATTGCTGGAACCGACTCGTGAATTCTTGTCGGCAGAGAAGATGGCGGCATGGTGCCGTCCACCGATAGTCCACTCGTGACCATCGCTCAGGGAACCGCGCGAGGCGTGCGCTTCGCCGGCGCACTGGTGTGGAAGGGGATACCCTATGCGGCTCCGCCGATCGGCGACCTGCGCTTCCGCGCCCCACAGGCTGCTGCGGCGTGGGAGGGCGTGCGCGACTGCTCGGTGTTCGGGCCGATAGCACCGCAGAACGAGCACGGGCCGCTGCCCATCGACCCAGGCCTCACGGTCGACGAGGATTGCCTGTCATTGAATATCTGGGCCCCCGAAGGTCCGCAGAATCGACCACGCCCCGTCATGGTGTGGATTCATGGTGGTGCCTACTACCTCGGGTCCTCGGCGCAGCGGATGTTCGATGCCTGCCATCTGGTGGAGCGCGGCGACGTCGTGGTGGTCACGATCAATTATCGACTGGGTGCTCTCGGTTTCCTGGACTTCTCGTCGTTCTCGACGGCAGAGCAGCCTTTCGATACGAACCTCGGTCTCCGCGATCAGATCGAGGCGCTGAAGTGGGTGCGAGCGAACATCGCCGCGTTCGGTGGCGACCCGGCCGATGTGACACTGTTCGGCGAGTCCGCGGGGGGCGGCGCGGTGACCACGCTGATGACGTCGCCCGCCGCGGAAGGACTCTTCCACCGGGCGATCGCCGAAAGTTCACCCGCGACCTCGGTCTACGGCAGCGACCGCGCGGCGTCTATTGCCGAGTCGTTCCTCGAACTGGTCGGCCTGGCTCCCGCCGAGGTGGGACGTCTCCGCGATCTTCCCGTCGACGTGTTGACTGCGGCCTGCGTGGAACTCGTGCAGCAGGTGCCTGCTCGCGTCCCCGGCACGCTGGCGGTTGCGCCCACCGTGGACGGTGACGTGGTACCGCACTACCCGGTGGCCGCGTTCCGTCACGGCCTCGCGCACAAGGTGCCGCTGCTGATCGGGACCAACAAGGACGAGGCGTCGATGTTCCGGCTGATGAAGTCTCCGCTCATGCCCATCACCCCGGACGCCGTCCACCAGATGTTCGTGGCGATCGCGGCCGACAACCCCGACCTGCCGGTGGACGAAGAGCAGCAGGTGGAGGCGGCATACCCCGATTACCCGAAGAGGCGGTCCGCAATGGAGATCTCACGGGACGCTGCTTTCCGGATGCCCACTTTGTGGATCGCAGAGGCCCACAGTCGCGTCGCACCCACGTGGTTGTATCGGTTCGATTACGCCACGCCTTTTCTCCGGGCGGCGCGAATCGGTGCGACCCACGGGACGGAAGTGCCCTATGTGTTCGGGAACTTCGGTGTCGTCCCCCGGGACCCCACCTTCAAGCTCGGTGGCCGCCGGGCCGCCGCTCACGTATCCGATCGGATTCAGCGGCGGTGGCTGTCCTTCGCGTCGGCGGGCAACCCGGACGGCGGGGAAACCGAAACGCCCTGGCCACGGTACGACGAGACGGACCGCGCCACGCTGTTGATCGGCAAGGCGGATGCGGTGGCGGCGGACCCCGATCGGGATCTTCGCCGTGCGTGGGGTGAAGAGGTGATCGGCTTCACGTGAGCGGGTGCTCCGGTTTCGTATCGACCGATCGGGGGATACCTCTCGGATGGGCGCTGCAGCAAGGGAATCGGTTCGAAACCTCACCGTCGGCGTCGAGGAGGAGTTTTTCCTGGTCGACTCCTCGGGGCATCTCTCCGACGCGGGACCCGATGTGGTGGCGGAAGCCGGTGAGGAAATCCAGGGACTGCAGCGGGAACTGTCCCGGCCCCAGATCGAAACGGCGACCGGTGTGTGCTCCACCGGTGAAGAGGTGCACGAGCAATTGCGCACTCTGCGCAGCAGTCTGGTGAAGGTTGCCGCGGACCGCGATCTCCTGCTCCTGCCCAGTGGCACCCCGCTGATGGTCGAGGAAGGTCCCGCTGCGATCACGCCGACACCGCGCTACCAGAAGATGGCGCGTCGTTTCGGGCCGATCGTCGATTCGGTCACTACGTGTGGCTGCCATGTTCACGTGGGGATACCGAACCGTCAGATCGGTGTACAGGTGAGCAACTACATCCGAGGATGGCTGCCCGTCGTCCTGGCGCTGGCCGCGAACTCGCCCTTTCACAGCGGGCAGGACACCGGCTACCACAGCTGGCGTCACATCCTGTGGTCGCGCTGGCCGTCCGCAGGCCCGCCGCCGCGTTTCGACTCCGCCGAGGAGTACGAGGACACCGTGACCGCGATGATTGCCAGCGGCGCTGCTCTCGACCGCGGCATGATCTATTGGCACGTTCGACTGTCCGACGCGCAGCCGACCATCGAGATTCGGATCGCGGACGTCGCCATGACCGCCGCGCACGCGTCCGTGTACGCCATTGCGGTGAAGGGGCTGGTCGCGCGGGCGTTGCGGTATATCGACGACGGGGTGTCCGTCGACTCACCGAGGATCGAACTCTTACGTGCCGAGCAGTGGCGGGCGGCCCGAGAAGGGCTGGACGGGGAATGCACGAGTCCGGTTTCGACCCGGCCTTTGGCGATCCGGCGGCAACTCGAGTTGTTGCACGAAACGGTGAGTGACGTCCTCGGCGCCGAGGATCGGACCTTCCTCGAGGCCGGACTCGATTCGATGCTCCGTGACGGAACGGGCGCAGAGCAGCAACGCGCCGAGTTCGAACGGCGCGGCTCACTGGCCGACGTACTGGCATTCCTGACGCGAGAGGTGATCAGTTGAGGTCGCGTCCGTCCGATAGGCGCCGGGGGTCGCCGTCCGTGTCCGCCGCCCGTGGCACGATTGTCGCGTGAGCACCCCAACCCAGCTCGAACAACTTCACCTGGTCCTCGGCGACGAGGAATTCCTCGTCGAACGCGCGGTGTCGACCGTGGTCGCCCAGGTCCGGGCCACTGCTGCCGTCGCGCAGGGTGCCGAACTGCCCGTCAACCGTCTGCGGGCCGGTGATGCCGGTGCAGCAGAACTGGCCGAGCTGCTGAGTCCGTCCCTGTTCGCGGAAGACCGGGTGGTGGTGCTGGAGTCCGCAGCGGAGGCGGGTAAGGATGCGGTCGCGCTCATTCTCGACGCCGCAGCAGACCCGCCGCCCGGTGTCGTACTCGTGGTTCTGCACTCCGGCGGTGGGCGTGCGAAGGCGATGACCGGCTCCCTCGAGAAACTCGGCGCGGTCACTCACCAGTGCGCCAAGTTGAAGTCCGGTGACATCATCGGCTTCATCCGCGGCGAGTTCCGAACGCTCGGCGTCCGGGTGTCACCGGAAGTGGTCCAGACCGTGTTCGAGGGTGTGGGCTCGAATCTGCGGGAACTTGCGGCCGCCTGCTCACAGCTCACCGCCGACACCGGCGGGAAGATCGACGTGGCTGCCGTTCAGCGGTACTACTCGGGCAAGGCCGAGGTGACCGGGTTCGATGTCGCGGACAAGGCTGTGGCCGGGGACACGGCGGGTGCCAGGGAAGCGCTGCGATGGGCAATGCTGCGCGGGGTACCGCACGTGCTGCTCGCCGACGCGCTCGCCGACGCGGTGCACTCGATTGCGCGCGTGGCGCCCGCAGGCAGGGGGGATCCGTTTCGGATGGCGTCCGAGCTGGGCATGCCGCCCTGGAAGATCAAGAAGGTGCAGGCTATCGCCAAAGGGTGGACTCCGGCGTCCGTCGGCGAAGCGCTGCGTATCGTCGCCGCTCTCAACGCAGACGTGAAAGGTGCCGCTGCAGACGCGGACTATGCCGTCGAGAGCGCGGTCGGACGCGTATCGCTGCTACGGCAGCTCTGATCGGCGCACGACAACAGCCGCTCGATCCGAGGACCGAGCGGCTGTTGGAGAGCTACGACGAAGGTGTCGTCAGATCTTGTTGAGAGCCTGCGCGAGAGCAGACTTCTTGTTGGCAGCCTGGTTGGCGTGAATGACGCCCTTGCTGGCCGCCTTGTCGAGCTTGCGGCTGGTGGCGACGAGGAGCTCGTTGGCCTTGTCCTTGTCACCGGCCGCCGCAGCCTCGCGGAACGAGCGGATGGCCGTGCGCAGCGAGGACTTCACCGACTGGTTACGGAGTCGGGCCGCCTCGTTGGTACGGATCCGCTTCACCTGGGACTTGATGTTGGCCACGCGTAAAATCCTGTCGTCTTAAGCTGGATACGGTCTAGAAAGCTGTGGGCGCACACTTATGCACCGACAGGCGAGATTACCAGTGATCGGGGTCCGATCTCAAACCGGACCCCGGACGCGCCGGGGACAGGGCGGCTGCGCTGCTGAACGGGTGTACATGTAGCAGCATGTCTGGGATGACGCCCCCAGCATCGAAGTCGTCAACAGTAACGAAGTCGCAGGGAAGCACGAAGGCGCCGGCTCCCATCTCGGGCGACAGCAGACAGAAGGGCGTGAAAGCGTCAGCAGCTCAGGCGCGAGCCTCTGTGACGACCCGATCACGCAAGCCGGCGCGGGCCGCGCACGTGTTCGACGGCTATGTCGACGTGGGAGGGTACGGGCTGGCGTTCGACGAGATGTTCGACCGTGACGGCAGTGTCCGGCCGCCCTACAAGGGTGTCTTCAAGGCCCTCGAGCCGGCCGACAGCGCCGATCTCGCCGCCCGCTCCGAGGCGCTGGGCAGGGCCTTCATCGACCAGGGCGTGACATTCTCCCTCTCCGGTCAGGAACGGCCGTTTCCGCTCGATCTCGTCCCCCGGGTGATCGCCGCCGCGGAGTGGACGCGCCTCGAGAAAGGGATCAAGCAGCGCGTGAAAGCGCTGGAGATGTTCCTCCACGACGTCTACGGGGAGCAGCGCATCCTGCGCGATCACGTCCTCCCGAAACGATTGGTCACCTCGTGTGAGCACTTCCACCGGGAGGCGTCGGGCATCGTTCCACCCAACGGTGTGCGCATTCACGTGGCCGGTATCGACCTCGTTCGTGACGAGAACGGGGTGTTCCGCGTACTCGAGGACAACCTGCGGTCGCCGTCGGGAGTGTCCTATGTGATGGAGAATCGCCGCACCATGGCGCGCGTCTTCCCCGACCTGTTCATGTCCCATCGCGTGCGTTCGGTCGGCGACTACTCCACGCATCTGCTGCGCGCGCTGCGGGCGTCCGCCGCGCTCAACGAGGCCGACCCGACCGTGGTGGTGCTCACTCCCGGTGTCGCGAACTCTGCCTATTTCGAGCATTCACTGCTCGCGCGCCAGATGGGGGTGGAACTCGTCGAGGGCCGCGACCTCTTCTGCCGCGACAACATGGTCTACATGCGCACCACCGAGGGTGAGCGCCAGGTGGACGTCATCTACCGCCGCATCGACGACGACTACCTCGACCCGATGCATTTCCGGCCGGATTCGGTATTGGGTGTGGCCGGTGTTCTCAACGCCGCGCGGGCCGGCAACGTCGTCATCTCGAGTGCCGTCGGAAACGGTGTCGCCGACGACAAGCTGGTCTACACCTATGTGCCGCAGATCATCGACTACTACCTCGGTGAGAAACCGCTGCTCGCGAACGTCGACACGTTCCGGTGCTGGCTCGACGACGAGTGCGAGCAGGTGCTCGACCGCGTAGACGAACTGGTCATCAAACCGGTGGAAGGCTCGGGTGGCTACGGCATCGTCTTCGGTCCCGACGCCTCACCCAAGGAACTGAACACGATCACCCGGAAAATCAGGGCAGATCCGCGGGGATGGATCGCCCAGCCGCTGGTCCAGTTGTCCACGGTGCCCACCAAGATCGGTGACGAGCTCGTGCCCCGGCACGTCGACCTGCGCCCGTTCGCGGTGAACGACGGCGAGGACGTGTGGGTGCTGCCAGGGGGACTGACCCGGGTTGCCCTGCCCGAGGGTTCTCTCGTGGTCAATTCCAGTCAGGGCGGTGGCAGCAAGGACACTTGGGTGCTCGCCAGCCGAACCTCGGATGAGGAACAGGAACTCGCGGGCGAGGAACTCGTCACCGAACCTGCGCAGACCGCAGAAGCCGAGCAGGGTCCCGAACTCAGTACGTCGCAACAGCAACAGCAACAGCAACAGCAACAGCAGCAGCAACAGCAACAGCAGCAGAAGTGTGGGGGTGAGGGCTGATGCTGGCGAGAAACGCGGAATCGCTGTACTGGATCGGCCGGTACGTCGAGCGTGCCGACGACATGGCGCGGATTCTCGACGTCGCGGTGCATCAACTGCTCGACGATGCGTCGGTGAATCCGGACCGAACGTCCCGGCTGCTCCTGCGGGTTCTCGGAATCCCTGCTCCGAGTACGGAACTCGACGTGCGCTCGGTCACCGAACTCGTCGCCTTCAGTCGCAATCAGGTCGGCTCGATCATCGACTCGCTCGCCAGTGCGCGCGAGAACGCTAGGGGTGCCCGCGAAGTTACGTCGAGTGAGATGTGGGAGTGCCTCAACGCCACGTACAACGGTCTGGCGGAACGCGAACGTGCAGCCAAACGCCTAGGGCCGCACGAGTTCTTCCGCTACGTCGAGGAGCGCGCGGCGATGTTCGCCGGTCTCGCCGACTCGACGATGAGTCGTGACGACGGCTACCGCTTCCTGCTGCTCGGCCGCTCGATCGAACGTGTCGACATGCTGGCGCGAATGCTGCTGTCCCGCGCGGGCGACCGACCGTCGTCGCCGGCGTGGGTGACGGTTCTGCGTTCGGCGGGCGCTCACGACACGTACCTGCGCACCTACCGCGGCGCGCTCGACGCCAACCGCGTCGTCGAGTTCATCCTCCTCGACCGCTTGTTCCCGCGGTCGGTGTTCCATGCCATCCGGCAGGCGGAACAATGTCTCGCGGAACTCGACCATCAACCCGACAGCCGGGTGGGACCGCGCGCCGAGGCGCAGCGTCTGCTGGGACGGGCGCGGAGCGAACTCGAGTTCCTGCCCCCCGGCGTTCTCCTCGAGGACCTCCAGGACCGGTTGGTGGGCTTGCAGGACACCTGCCGTGAGCTCGGTGAAGCGATCGCACTGCAGTATTTTCACGCCGCGCCGTGGGTGGCGTGGACCGATGCACGGGCCGTCGGCGCAGAAGCCGTCGTGGAGGGAGAGTTGTGAGCTGGCGAATGAGGGTGGTGCACACCACCGGTTATGCCTACGACGCGCCGGTGACGTCTTCATACAACGAGGCGCGGCTCACTCCCCGCGGAGACAGCAGGCAGACGGTGATTCTCAACCGAGTGGAGACCACCCCGGCCACCCGTTCGTATCGCTACACCGACTACTGGGGTACCGCGGTCACCGCCTTCGATTTGCATGCGCCGCATCGGGAACTCGAGGTCACAGGGCTGTCGGTCGTGGAGACGGAACCGTTCTCACCTCCCGAGGAGTCGGTGGATTGGGACGAACTGGCGGGGCCGGCGGTGACGGACCGGTTCAACGAGCAGCTCAGTAACACCCAGTACGCGCCCCGCAACCGGAAGCTCGACGCGATCGCTCGCGACCTCCGGAAGGGGTGCACGCCCGACGAAGCCGTTGTGGCCGCAGCAGACTGGGTGCACGCGGAAATGGCGTACGTTCCCGGGACCACGGGCGTGCACACGTCGGCAGTCGAGGCCTGGGCCGAACGGGAAGGCGTATGCCAGGATTACGCCCACCTGACGCTCGTCCTGTTACGGAGCATGGGGATTCCCAGCCGGTACGTGTCGGGATATCTGCACCCGAAAGCGGATGCGGCACTGGACGACACGATTGCGGGGGAGAGTCACGCCTGGGTGGAGGCATGGACCGGCGCGTGGTGGGGATACGACCCCACCAACGCTGTGGCCGTCAACGAGCAGCACGTGTCGGTGGGTGTCGGGCGTGACTACGCCGACGTCCCGCCGCTCAAGGGAATCTTCTCGGGAGGGCAGGCAACAGATCTCGAAGTCGTCGTGGAGATCACCCGCCTGGCGTAAAGTCCGGCGCAGAACTGTGGAAAGCAAGGACTAACGATCCATTCCGACGAAGGTGGGTTCAATGTCTCCAACCGCACAGGAATATGTAGAGGTCGAGCCGATCTCGGATATCAAGAAATACTCGGCGGAGGCAATCGGCACTTTCGTGCTGGTTTTCTCGGCGGTGGGCACGGCGGTGTTCGCCGGAGCCAAGGTCGGCAATCTCGGTGTGGCCCTGGCTTTCGGACTGACGCTTCTCTTCCTCGTCTACGCCATCGGTCCCATTTCCGGGTGTCACGTCAATCCGGCCGTCACCATCGGACATCTGGCCCTCGGCCGAGTGTCGGTGGTCCGGGCCGGCCTGTACATCGTGGCCCAGGTGATCGGCGGCCTCCTCGCAGGACTCGTCATCTACGCCATCGCGCAGAGTCTGCCGTCGTACGACCGCAAGGCCGACGGGCTCGGGGCCAACGGCTGGGGTGAGCACAGCCCCTCGGCGATCAAAGGCCCTCTGGGCGGCATTCTGGAGAACGGATACGGCATCGGTGCTGCGATGATCGTCGAGGTCCTCCTCACCGCTCTGCTCGTGTTCGTCGTCCTGGCCTCGACCGACCAGATCTCGGATGTACCGCTGGCCGGTGTGTCCATCGGCTTCACCCTCGCGGTGATCCACCTGGTGTCCATTCCGATCGACAACACGTCGGTGAACCCCGCCCGCAGTCTCGCCGTGGCCCCGTATCAGGTCGGCGCGCTGTCGCAGGTGTGGTTGTTCCTCGTTTTCCCGTTGATCGGCGGTGCGGTGGGCGCCCTGGCCTACCGCTCGCTGTTCGGCAGGTACGACCGCCTGCAGAGCTGACGAAAGCCGGCTCCCTTCGACGAACGCCGGGCGCGCACCCATCGGTGCGTGCCCGGCCTTACTGTCCCGGCGAATCTCACTGCCAGCTGAAATCGGCTCTCAACCGCCTTGCCACGAGCTCGAACGTCGTCCGCTCCATGACGGCGCCCTCGCGCCGGATCCCTTCCTCGGGCACGTCGAGCACCCGGTCGAGGCGGACCCAGCTCGGGCGACCCTCGGAGTCCCAGGAACCCGAGCCGACCGCCACCCAGTCGCGGTCACCGTCGTGCTTGCTCTGCGAAGACAACATGAGGCCCAGGAGTGTCGCGCCGTCCCGCCCGACGACCAGTACGGGCCGGTCCTTGCCCTGTGCCGGATCTTCCTCGTACGCCACCCAGGTCCACACGATCTCGCCCGGGTCCGCGCGCCCGTCCAGGTCGGGGGAGTATTGCACCCTGCGGGCGCGGTGAGCCGTCGGCGCGGAGTTCGCGGTAACCGGGCGGCCGGCGCTCGGCTTCGGCGCGGTGGTCGCCGAACCGGTCAGCACACCGGCTGCGCGGTCGAGTGCGCCGGACTTCTGCAGCTGCTGCAGCAACTGGGGGCCCTTGTCTCGCGCCAGTTTGGCCAGTGTCTTCCCGATGCTGCTCCACGTGCTCGCCATGGCCGTCGAGCTTAGTGCGTGTATGCCGCAGCAGCCGGAGTCCGGTGGCTTGGATATCCTGACAGGTGACAGTGGCCCGGAACCGGGCCGGTGCCGGTCCAGGTAAGGGGTCCCCCATCAGCAGCTTCGCCGACAAGACGTTCACGGATCCCGCACAGATCCGGAATTTCTGCATCATCGCGCACATCGATCACGGCAAGTCGACGCTGGCCGACCGCATGCTTCAGCTCACCGGCGTGGTCGAAGAACGGCAGATGCGGGCCCAGTACCTCGACCGCATGGACATCGAGCGCGAACGCGGCATCACGATCAAGGCGCAGAACGTCCGGTTGCCGTGGAAGGTAGGTGACGAGGAATTCGTCATGCACCTCATCGACACGCCCGGGCACGTCGACTTCACGTACGAGGTCTCGCGCGCCCTCGAGGCGTGCGAAGGCGCGGTGCTGCTGGTCGACGCCGCTCAGGGCATCGAGGCGCAGACACTGGCCAACCTGTATCTGGCGATGGAGAAGGACCTCACCATCATCCCGGTGCTCAACAAGATCGATCTGCCTGCCGCCGATCCCGACCGCTACGCCGAGGAAATCGCGCACATCACCGGCTGCGAGCCGGGCGACGTGCTGCGCGTGTCCGGCAAGACCGGTGTGGGCGTCAAGGAACTTCTCGACGAGGTCGTGAAGCAGATCCCGGCGCCGGTCGGCGACGCCGACGGACCGGCGCGCGCGATGATCTTCGACTCCGTGTACGACGCCTACCGCGGTGTCGTCACCTACGTCCGCGTGGTCGACGGGCGGATCTCCCCGCGCGAGAAGATCACCATGATGTCGACCGGCACCACCCATGACCTCATCGAGGTCGGCATCATCTCGCCGGAGCCGAAGGCCAGCATCGGACTGGGTGTCGGCGAGGTGGGCTACCTCATCACCGGTGTGAAGGACGTGCGGCAGTCGCGCGTCGGCGACACCGTCACCGCAGCCCGTGGCGGCGCCACGGAACCGCTCGTCGGCTACCGCGACCCCAAGCCGATGGTCTATTCGGGTCTGTATCCCCTCGACGGCTCCGACTACCCGGTGCTGCGCGATGCCCTGGACAAGCTGCGCCTGAACGACGCCGCGCTGGCCTACGAACCGGAGACGTCGGTGGCGCTCGGATTCGGTTTCCGGTGCGGGTTCCTCGGACTGCTGCACATGGAGATCACCCGCGACCGCCTCGAGCGCGAGTTCGGCCTCGAACTCATCTCCACGTCACCCAACGTGGTGTACCGCGTGGTGATGGAGGACGGCGCCGAGCACGTCGTCACCAACCCGTCCTACTGGCCGGAGGGCAAGATCCGCGAGGTATACGAGCCGATGGTGAAGTGCACCGTCATCGCGCCCAGCGAATTCATCGGGGCGATCATGGAGCTGTGCCAGAACCGGCGCGGTGAACTCGGCGGCATGGATTATCTGTCGGAGACCCGAGTCGAGCTGCGCTACGAAATGCCCATGGGCGAGATCATGTTCGACTTCTTCGACGCGCTGAAGTCCCGCACCAAGGGGTATGCGAGCCTCGACTACGAAGAGTCCGGCGAACAGCAAGCGGATTTGGTAAAGGTCGACATCCTGCTCCAGGGCGAGGCCGTCGACGCGTTCTCGTCGATCGTGCACCGGTCTGCCGCCGGCGCCTACGGCGGACGGATGACGTCCAAGTTGCGCGAGCTCATTCCGCGCCAGCAGTTCGAGGTCCCCATCCAGGCGGCCATCGGCGCGAAGATCATCTCCCGTGAGAACATCCGCGCGATCCGCAAGGACGTGCTTGCCAAGTGCTACGGCGGCGACATCAGCCGTAAGCGCAAGCTGCTCGAAAAGCAGAAGGAGGGCAAGAAGCGCATGAAGACCATTGGGCGAGTGGAAGTGCCCCAGGAGGCTTTCGTCGCCGCGTTGTCCTCCGAAGCGGTCGGCGACAAGCCGAAGAAGTAACGCAGCCCCGCCCGGAGGTGTCCCCTCCGGGGTGTCCGAACGAAAGTAGGTACGCGGCGTGGCAATCGAAACCTGGCTGACCCGGACTCTCGGGATCGAGGTGCCGATCTTCGGAGCCCCGATGGGCGGGCGGGCAGGAGGCACTCTCGTCGGCGAGGTGTCGAAGGCGGGCGGGCTCGGCCTGCTCGGGGCAGCCCGCTATGCCACCCCGGAGTGGATCGCGGACGAGGTGGCGATCGCGCGCAGCATCGGCGGGGACGCCTTCGGGATCGGCCTGATGACCTGGGCGCTCGACGACGATGACGCGCTGCTCGACGCCGCTCTGGCTCAAAACCCGCGGGTGGTCTCGCTCTCGTTCGGGAACCCCGCACCGTATGTGGATCGCGTCCACGACATCGGTGCGCTCGTGGTGTCGCAGGTCAACACCGTCGAGGACCTTCGCGTGGTGGAAGCTGCCGGCGTGGACGTCGTCATCGCCCAGGGCGGTGAAGCCGGTGGTCACACCGGTCGAATCGGGACGCTGCCCCTGCTGCAGGAGATCCTCGAGGCCACGTCGTTGCCCGTGCTCGCCGCAGGAGGAATCGCGACCGGCCGCGGCCTTGCCGCGGTGATTGCCGCCGGCGCCGAGGGCGCGATGATCGGGACCGTCCTGCTCGCGAGCCCGGAGACCATCGGCCCGGAGTATGCGCGGAGCAAACTGATCGCCGCGGGCAGCGCCGACACCGTCTACACCTCGGTGTTCGACCAGGCACGCAGCCAGCCGTGGCCTTCGCGGTGGGGTGGCCGGGCGCTGCGCAACGACTTCACCGGCAAGTGGCACGACGCCGGCGCCGCAGAGAGCGAACTCGCCACGGCGTACGACCCCGCGAATCCTGACCTCGGGGTCGTGTACGCGGGCGAAGCGGCCGGGTTGGTCACTTCCGAGCAGCCGGCGGGAGCGGTGGTCCGCCGGATCGCCGCCGACGCGGAGCGATTGCTGACGCGTTTCGCGAAGTGACGGCAACGAAGGTGTAGCGCCGAGTTGTCCGATATGCCAAGGTTAGCCTTGGCTTATCGAGAGGGGTGCGCTGTGCGTGGAGGTCTGGTCATCGCGCTCGTGTTGTCGGTGATGTTCGCCGGTGCCGGCTGCAGCGTCGACGCTCGTTCCGACGAGGCAGCCGAGCGGCAGATCACGGTCGAACATCGCTTCGGCACGACGACCGTGGCGGGCACACCGACCCGGATCGTCGCGACGAGCAGCCAATGGCTCGACGCGTTGTTGGAATTCGGCGTCCAGCCGGTGGGGTATCTCTCAGCTGGTCCGATGGGGGACGAGCGGGGACTTTATCCCTGGGAATCCGATGTTGCCGAGGCGGCGGTCGAACTGGACCGAGCGTCGGTGACTCAGTCGGGTGCGCCGTTGCCTGCCGAAGAAATCGCCGCCATGAATCCCGACCTGATCCTCGGTTCGTTCGCCATCACGGATCAAGACGACTTCGATCGAATCTCCGGCATCGCACCTACCGTTGCGGCGATCGGCGATGAACAGGTCGACCCGTGGGAATTGCAAGTCGAGACGCTCGGTCGACTGCTCGGTAAGGAGGGGCAGGCAGCCGAGATCGTCGCGAAGACCGACGGATTCGTGAACGGCCTGACCGAGCGCCTGCCCGGCCTCGCGGGCAAGACGGCTGTCCTCTCCCAATTCATGTTCGCCACCGATCAATTGGTGGTGGTGGCCGATCCGGACGACGGCGCGAGTGCCGTCTTTCGCCGGCTGGGACTGACATTGCCGCCGGATCTCGTCGAGGAGGCGGGTGCCACGGGCGGTCGGCTGATGCTGAGCCCGGAGAGGGTCGACGCCCTGGACGCCGATCTCGTCGTCATGTTGCCCAACGGCGGCACCCGCGAGGACCTGATGGCACTGCCAGGATTCGCCGAGCTTCCGTCGGTGCGTGGCGGTGGGCTCGCGGCCCAGGACTACGCGACCGTGGTGGGATTCAACACGCCGTCGAGCCGCTCACTCGTGTATTCCCTGAACCGGATCATGCCCCAGCTCGAGGCAGTGGCCACCTGATCAGACGGTCTGATGCGCAGGTTGGAAGCCGCCCGCGGCGGCCTCTTCGGCGCGGATGACGTGGACCACTGCGTTGATCAACGCCAGGTGGGTGAACGCCTGCGGGAAGTTGCCCAGATGTCGTCCCGACGCCGGATCGATTTCCTCCGCGTACAACTTCAGAGGACTCGCGAAGCCCAGCAGCCGGTTGCACAAATCCTTGGCGCGGTCGAGCTCACCGATCTCGACGAGCGCCGAGACCAGCCAGAAGGAACAGATCGTGAACGTGCCCTCCTTGCCCTCGAGTCCGTCGTCGGTGGTCTCGACCTGATAGCGCAGGACCAGGCCGCCCTCGGTCAGTTCGTCGGCGATGGCGAGGACCGTGGCGCGGATACGCGGATCGTCCGCTGGAAGGAACCGCAGTAGCGGGGCAAGGAGCAGTGAGGCGTCAAGGTCGTCGCTGCCGTAGCGCTGAGTGAAGACACCGCGACGATCCACCCCGTGCTCGAGGATGTCTTCCTTGATCTCGTCGGCCAGGTCCGACCACTGCTGGGCATAACTCGCCTCACCCTGCTGCTCGGCGAGTTTGGCGCCGCGGTCGAGGGCTACCCAGCACATGATCTTCGACGAGGTGAAGTGCTGTGGTTCGCCGCGCACCTCCCAGATGCCGCGGTCCGGGTGCCGCCAATGCTTGACCGCTTCCTCGACCTGACGTTTGAGCATCGGCCACAACGTTTCGGGAACTCGCTCCCGCGACTTCACGTGCAGATACACCGAGTCGAGGATCGTTCCCCAGATGTCGTGCTGGTTCTGGTTGTATGCACCGTTGCCGATGCGCACCGGCTTCGCCCCGCCGTACCCGGACAGGTGATGCAGTTCGGCCTCTTCGAGGGTCTGCTCGCCCCCGACGCCGTACATGACCTGGAGCGGATGATGGTGGCCGTCCTCGGAGGCAGAAACGTCATAGATGAACGAGAAGAAATCGTTGGCTTCACGGTCGAGCCCGAGACTGTACAGACCCCACAACGCGAAGGTCGAATCGCGAACCCACGCGTAGCGATAGTCCCAGTTGCGCTCGCCGCCAGGTGTTTCCGGCAAGGAGGTCGTGGACGCGGCCAGAAGGGCACCCGTGGGCGCGTACGTCAAACCCTTCAGTGCGAGCGCACTGCGCTGAAGGTAACCGCGCCACTTGTGGTCGGGGAAACGGCCGATGGTGATCCATTCGCGCCAGCACTTCGCGGTGTGCCACATCTTCTGGGCGGCCTCGTCGAACGTCTGGGGTGCGGGCAGGTGAGACCAGGACAGCGCGACGAACACGTTGTCCCCCTCGACCATGCGGGTTCGGGCCCTGGCCTCGCGGCCCTCGAGGCCGATCTTCAGATTGGTGGTGAGCCGCAGCACCGGATGATCGCCCGGGCCGCTCGCGTTGCAGGTGGCCGTGGCCTCCTCGTACACCTTGCCCGTGTACTCCCAGTGCGCTGTGCCACGGTGATAGTCGAAGGCAGGTTCGCAGCTCATCTCGAATTCGACCGTTCCGTTGACGCACTTGACCGTTCGCAGCAGAACATGCTCGGCGTCCCAGTCGGTGGGTGTGCGCCGATGCGAACGGGAGCGTTGCTCGGTGTTGTGCCACGGGCCGAGCACCAGCGCGTCACGCACGATCAGCCACCCCGTCTCGGTTTGCCAGGTGGTCTCGACGATGAGCCCGCCGGGCAAGTAGCGGCGGGTCGCCGGCACGTTCTGCCCGTACGGACCGATGCGGAAGTGGCCGGCGCTGCGGTCGAGGATCGCGCCGAAGACGCTGGGGGAGTCGGGACGTGGGATGCACATCCATTCGACGGCCCCGTTGCGGGCGATCAGGCACGTGGTTTCACAGTCCGAGAGGAACGCGTAGTCGTCGATCGGCGGAAACGTGTCGTGCCGATGATGCCCGCCGGATGCGGTCTTACCAGGGGTCGTCGGCCCGAACGGAAGCTTCTGGTTCTCGGTGGACACCATCTGGACATCATCGACCGCCTGCGTCGCGCCGTCCACCTGTGCGGCCTCCCGGCATCGGCGGGCGATAGGGTGGTGCGGTGGAATTGATGGCGGGTTGGTGGGACGGCTTCGAGCTGTGGATCGCCGGCCTTCCCTTCGTTCCTCAAGTCGCTCTAGTGCTGCTGGTCATGGTGCCGGTGTGCCGCGGCGTCGCGTGGCTGCTCGATCGAGCACTGGCCGCAGTCTTCGTCCTGCTCAGGCGGGATGTTCCCACAGTGGAGGAACCCTGATGCCGCGCTCCCGCGTCACACTTGCCTTGCTCGCGCTCATCGTCCTCGTTGTCGTCGCCTGGCTGCTCACCCGATAGCTCAGTTCGATTCGAGAGGCTGGTTCAGCCTCTGCTACAGTCCACGGCGTGTCTGAAGCCGCTGTACACCAGGTCCGCCATGAATTGGCGTTGATCGCTGTCGGCATGCTTGCAGTCGCCGACATCGACTGTTGTTGATTCTCACCTCGCACCCAGCAGTCGGCATTTCCCGCATCGAGCAGTTCCGCCGCCGATGGCGCATCGCTCTTTCCGTTGCGTTCCTGCAGGTGCCGACGGGCGCGTCCCCTCTTTCGTTTCGTACTACTCCTCTGTGAATATTTCCCAGGAAGGTTTCTCCATGAAACGCCGTTCTCGTAGTCTTCTCACGGCCCTCGTGACACTCGGAGCTGTGGCGCTGACCGCGTGCAGCGGCGGCGCGAGCGACACCGTCGGCAGCGACGCGGTGGGTGCAGACGGCAGTGCCGGCACCATCAACCTCTTCGCGTACGCGGTGCCCAAGCCCGGCTACGACAAGCTGATGCCCGCCTTCAACGCCACCGAAGAAGGCAAGAACGTCGCGTTCCAGCCGTCGTATGGCGCGTCCGGTGACCAGTCCCGCAAGGTCAAGGACGGTGCCGAGGCCGATTTCGTCAATTTCTCGGTCGAGCCCGACGTCACTCGTCTCGTCGACGCGGGACTGGTCGACAAGACGTGGAACCAGGATGCTTACAACGGAATCCCCTTCGGTTCGGTGGTCACGATCGTCGTGCGTGAGGGCAACCCGAAGAACATTCGGGACTGGGACGACCTTCTGAGCCCCGACGTCGAGGTGGTCACGCCCAACCCGTTCAGCTCCGGATCGGCGAAGTGGAATCTGCTCGCACCGTATGCCGCGAAGAGCAACGGCGGCCAGGATCCGAACGCCGGTCTCGCCTACATCACCTCGCTGGTCAACGACCACGTGAGGATTCAGCCGAAGTCGGGCCGTGAGGCGTCGGAGGCGTTCCTGCAGGGCACCGGTGACGTGCTGCTGAGCTACGAGAACGAGGCGCTGTTCATGGAGAGCAACGGTGATCCGGTCGAGCATGTGACCCCGCCGACCACCTTCAAGATCGAAAATCCGGTCGCCGTGCTGTCCAACAGCAAGCACCTCGACAAGGCCAACGCGTTCAAGGACTTCCTCTACACCCCCGAGGGGCAGAAGCTGTGGGCGGAGGCCGGGTTCCGTCCGGTCGACCCGGCCGTGGCGACGGAGTTCGCCGACAAGTTCCCCCAGCCGGCGAAGTTGTGGACCATCGCCGACCTCGGCGGCTGGTCGAAGGTCGACCCCGAGTTGTTCGCCAAGGACACCGGGTCGATCGCCGTGATCTACGACAACGCAACCAGGTAACACCGACATGAGCGACGCACCAACGACGACGGCGGTCGGCACCGGCACCACGGTGCCGTCCCCGCCCGATCGCCGCACCCGTAAGAAACTCGTTCAGGTCACCGGCGCGGTCGGACCGTTGGGTATCGGTGTCGCTACCCTGTGGCTGAGCATCATCGTGGTGCTTCCCCTCGCCGCCCTGACCGTGGCATCGTTCGGTGACGGCATCAGCGGCTTCGTCGACGCCGTCACCAGTCCGGTCGCGTTGGCCTCCCTGCGGGTCACCATCATGGTGTCGGTCGTGGTGGCGGTGATCAACGTGGTGATGGGCACGCTGATCGCGTGGGTGCTCGTCCGCGACGAGTTTCCGGGCAAACGGATCGTCAATGCGCTGATCGATCTCCCGTTCGCACTCCCGACGATCGTGGCCAGCATCGTCCTGCTGGCCCTCTACGGGCCGGAAAGTCCCATTCACATCTACCTCAACGCGACGCAACCCGGACTGATCGTGGCACTCGCATTCGTGACGCTGCCCTTCGTGGTGCGTTCGGTGCAGCCGGTACTCATCGAGGTGGACCGGGAAGTGGAAGAAGCTGCGGCCTCGCTCGGTGCAGACAATGTGACGATCTTCCGGCGAGTCGTCGTCCCGACCCTCATGCCTGCGATCATCAGCGGTGCAGGGCTGGCGTTCGCCCGTGCGATCGGCGAATACGGGTCGGTGGTCCTCATCGGCGGAAACATTCCGCGTGAGACCCAGATGGCATCGCAGTACATTCAACAACAGATCGAAATCGATCGGCCTGCCGCTGCGGCGGCCGTGTCGGTGGCACTTCTGGCCATCGCGTTCGTGACGTTGTTCGTTCTGCGGCTTCTCGCGAGTCGTGGCCAGCGTCGTGAGGAGCAGGCGGAATGAAACTGTCGGGACCCACCCGCATCACTCTGCGCACCGTCGCGCTGCTCTACCTGTTCGGCCTTCTCGTCGTGCCGATCGCGGTCATTCTCTACCGAACGTTCGAGCGTGGCATCGGTGCGTTCATCGACTCCATCTCGACCCCGGCGGCAATCTCGGCGCTCAACCTGTCGATGCTGATCGTCGCCATCGTCGTACCGATCAACGTGGTGTTCGGAATCGTGACCGCCCTCGCTCTCGTACGGGGACGATTCCCGGGTCGTGGTCTGGTGCAAGCCGTGGTGGATCTGCCGTTCGCCGTGTCCCCGATCGTCGTGGGTGTGTCGCTGATCCTGCTGTGGGGTACCAACGGCTGGTTCGGGGGAGTGGAATCGCTCGGGTTCAAGGTCATCTTCGGCCTGCCGGGAATGGTGATCGCCACGTTGTTCGTGACGCTTCCGTTCGTGGTGCGCGAGGTGGAGCCCGTGCTGCACGAGATCGGGGAAGAACAGGAGCAGGCGGCCGCGACGCTCGGGGCAAACAAGTGGCAGACCTTCTGGTTGATCACCCTCCCCGCCATCCGGTGGGGTCTGACGTACGGGGTGATTCTCACCATCGCCCGCTCGTTGGGCGAGTTCGGCGCCGTCATCATGGTGTCGTCCGGGTTCCCCGGAGTCTCGCAGACCCTGACACTGCTGGTGCATTCGCGGTACATCGACGACCACAACACCTTCGGGGCATATTCGGCGGCCACCCTGCTGATGGGCATTGCCGTACTCAGCCTGCTTCTGATGACTCTGCTCGACCGTAAGAGGAGCACCACATGATTACCGTGACCGGCGCGCGCAAGAACTACGGATCGTTCGCTGCCCTCGACGACGTGACCATCGACATCCCCTCGGGTTCGCTCACTGCGCTCCTCGGTCCGAGTGGTTCCGGCAAGTCGACACTGCTGCGCTCCATCGCCGGCCTGGAGGCACTCGACTCCGGCACGGTGGTGATCGGCGGGAAAGATGTCACGAACGTCTCGCCGCAGAAACGTGACATCGGATTCGTGTTCCAGCATTATGCGGCGTTCAAGCACATGACGGTGCGCGACAACGTCGCGTTCGGACTCAAGATTCGAAAGAGGCCGAAGCCGGAGATCGACAAGAAGGTCAACGAGCTCCTCGGAATCGTGGGGCTCGACGGGTTCCAGCACCGATACCCGGCTCAGTTGTCCGGCGGGCAGCGACAGCGCATGGCGCTCGCCCGGGCATTGGCTGTCGATCCCCAGGTGCTGCTCCTCGACGAGCCGTTCGGTGCCCTCGACGCCAAGGTGCGGACCGACCTGCGCACCTGGCTGCGCCGGCTCCACGACGAGGTGCACGTGACCACCGTCCTCGTCACCCACGATCAGGAGGAGGCACTCGATGTCGCCGACCGGATCGCCGTCCTCAACAGGGGCCGCATCGAGCAGATCGGTGAACCGGCAGACCTCTACGATCGTCCGGCCAACGATTTCGTGATGTCGTTCCTCGGTTCGGTGGCCAAACTCAACGGCCAGCTGGTCCGTCCTCACGACATCCGGCTCGGCCGCGACCCCGACATGGCACTTGCCCAGAAGGCGGGAACCGCGGAGTCGCTCGGGGTGACACGGGCCACTGTGGAACGGGTGGTGCATCTCGGGTTCGAGGTGCGGGTCGATCTGCGCAACGAGGCGACCGGCGAGCGTTTCTCGGCCCAGGTGACGCGGGGTGACAGCGCGGCGCTGCATCTGCGGGAGGGTGAAACGGTGTACGCGCGGGCCACCCGGGCACCGGAGCTTCCCGAGGCGGAAATCCCGGTGTCTTTATAGCCCGGTGTCTCTATAGCCCGGTGTCTCTGTAATCCCGAGCCGACGAGGAGGCGATTGTGACAACTCCGGCAGTGCCCGCAACCCGCGACAACGTGCTGATCGTGCACTGGCACGACCTCGGCAGACATCTGGGTTGTTGCGGTGCGTCCGGTGTGCGAAGTCCGAACCTCGACCGGCTCGCCGCGGAGGGAGTGCGGCTGACCGACGCGCACGCGGTGGCACCCCTGTGCTCCCCGTCGCGGGGCGCACTGTTTTCTGGCCGGTACCCGCACAGCAACGGTCTCGTCGGACTCGCCCATCACGGATGGCAGTATCACGACGACGTGCAGACGTTGCCGTCTCTTCTGTCGAACGCCGGGTGGTACACGGCCCTGTTCGGCATGCAGCACGAGACGGCATACCCGAAGCGGCTCGGCTACCACGAGTACGACGTGACGAACTCGTACTGCGACTACGTCACCGATCGTGCGTCCGGGTGGTTGTCCCGATTCCCGCCACAGCCGTTCCTGTTGACGGCTGGATTCTTCGAGACGCACCGCCCGTACCCGGCGGACCGCTACCGGCCGGCCGACCCGGAGAGCTTCGCGGTGCCGTCGTACCTGCCGGACCGGCCGCAGGTGCGCGAAGACCTGGCCGGGTTTCACGGTTCGATCGAGGTGGCGGACGCGGCCGTTGGACGGCTGCTGCACACGCTGGAGGCCGAGGGACTCGACGACAGCACGTGGGTCGTGTTCTTCACCGACCATGGCGAAGCGTTCCCCCGGGCCAAGTCGACCTTGTATGCGCCGGGCACCGGGATCGCGACGATCATCCGCCCACCGCGCCGGTTGCGCGCGGTGCCCCGTGTCTACGACGGATTGTTCAGTGGTGTGGATCTGGTGCCCACCCTTCTCGACCTGCTCGGTGTGCCGGTGCCCGCGGAGGTGGAGGGCGTCTCCCACGCCGAACAGCTACTGGGTGCGTCGAACGACCAGGCGCGCGAGGTGGTGTTCACCGAGAAGACCTTCCACGACACGTTCGACCCGATCCGCGCTGTGCGATCGAAGCAGTACAGCTACATCGAGAACTATGCGCCCCGGCCCGTTCTCGACCTTCCGCTCGACATCCAGAACAGCCTGTCCGGTGACGCGATGGGTACCGAGCACCTCGCGCCACGCCCGAGCAGGGAGCTCTACGACCTCGCTGCCGATCCCGACGAACGCGTGAACGTCGCAGACACCGAATCCTTCGCCGGCATTCAGGCCGAGTTGTCGCTCGAGCTTCACGCGTGGCGACGGGCCACCGGCGACGCCATTCCGAGCGATGAGGAGGGCACCGCCTACGCCCGAACCGCAATGGAGAAGTATCTCGCCAAACTGGACCGCACGCCCGATGTGCGGTCGGCGTACAGCGCGGAGCGCGGCATCCTCGACGAACCGCGGAACAACACCGACACCTGACCGGCCGAAATCGAAGATCCGGTTCAGCCCTCGCACGCCCCGTGGCAGTGGTGCACTGAGAGCGTGAGCATCGACTGCCCGTCCCGTCCGCCCACACCTCTGCGCGAGGTGCTGCGCCGCCTCGGCGCGGCGGCAGTGCTCTTCGGGACCGGGGAGGAAGTCGTGACGGGTATCAGTCAGGACTCGCGTCTCGTCCGGCCGGGCGACCTCTATGCGGCGCTGCCCGGCCAGCGCTGGCACGGCGCCGCGTTCGCCGCCGAAGCCGTCTCGCGTGGTGCGGTCGCGATGCTGAGTGACCACCCGTCGGAACTCCTGCCGACCATCGTCGTGGACGATCCGCGGTGTGCTGTGGGGCCGCTCGCTTCCGCACTCTACGGAAATCCCTCCGGCGCACTCGATGTCTACGGCGTGACGGGAACGAACGGAAAGACCAGCACCGCATATCTCCTCGAGGCAGGTTTGTGCGGCGCCGGAATTGCCGCCGGACGGATTACCGGCATCACGGTGCGGGGACGCCGCGGTTCGCGGGACGCTGTCCGGACTACTCCCGAGGCCTCCGAACTCCACCACACTCTCGCCGCTTTCAAAGACCAGGGGGTCTCCGCGGTGGCCATGGAGGTGTCCAGCCACGGGCTCGCGCTGCATCGCGTCGACGGAACGTCGTTCGGTGTAGCCGTATTCACCAATCTGGCACGGGACCATCTCGATTTCCACAAAGATATGGATTCTTATTTTGCCGCGAAGGCGAGGCTGTTCAGCGCCGAGCGTTGTGCGACAGCGGCAATCGGCATAGATGACGAATTCGGTCGCCGCCTTGCCGCCACTGTGTCCGTGCCTCGTCTGACCTTTTCCTCGAGGTCTGTGGCGGCAGATATTTACGGCGACGACGTGCACGCCGACGAGGGTGGAACTTCGTTCAGGTTGCACGGCCCGTCGGGGACGACCACGATTCGACTGCGGCTCCTGGGAGCACATCAGGTGGACAACGCACTTGCCGCCGTCACGGCTCTGACTGTGCGCGGGGTCGACCTCGACGGCGCGATCGCCGGAATCGAGGGCCTCGACACCGTGCCGGGTCGTCTCGAAGCGATCGACGCCGGCCAGCCCTTCCTGGCCTTCGTCGACTACATGCACAACACGGGAGGTCAGCGGCGGTTGTTCCCGTATCTTCGCTCCCTGACCCGGGGCAAGGTCATCGTTGTCATCGGGGCGACGGGCAATCGTGATCCGGGTAAGCGCGCCCCGCTGGGGACGACGGCGGCCGAGCTCGCCGACATCGTCGTCGTCACAGACGAAAGCCCGTTCTCGGAAGATGCCGAGGTGCTGCGGGACGACGTCGCAGGAGCGGCGCGGAGGGTGAAGACCGCTGAGGTGCTCGTCGTCCCGGAACGCGGCGAGGCCATCGCGACCGCGGTCACGCTGGCCGCACCCGGTGACGTCGTCGTCGTAGCGGGTCGCGGTTCCGACGCCGTGCAGGATTTCGGCCGGGTCCGGCGACCTTTCGATGATCGCGTCGCCCTTTACGACGCCGTACTCCGGTTCGCGCGGGCGTGAGCAGACCCGGCCTCAGGCCTCGACGACGTCCGGCTCCTCATAAGGCGCGTCCACACCTGTGAGGCCACGCAGCTCGCCGGCCCGCGCACGAGCGTAGAGGCCCTTTCGGATCTCGTCGTTCGCGTTCCTCCACCGGCGTGCTCACACAGAAACGCGCCTCTGCCAGGCAATCGCCATCGGCGTTCCGACTGTTTCCAGCACGATCGCTGCCACGATGACAGGATGCGGTCGCCCGATCTGTTGCCATGACCTCAGGCGAGCCACACCGCCGACAAACACTGTCGACAGGGCGAATGTCACGGCCGGCGAGCGCTCGACGCGTGCGAGCTGAGACCAGATGACGGGCCCCACCGCGAACTTGTACACGCTGGCATATCGGAGAGCGCTGTCCACCGTCGGTGTCACATCCGGTGATCCGCCCGGCACTCCCTGAGGTCCGCGCACGATTTCCCCGACTGCGCTCGCCGTGGGTAGAAGCGCCAGTGCCGCGAGGGCCCACTGCAATTTTCGTCGAGTGAAACTACCCCCTCGGTGGGTTGCCAACCGTGCCATCTTGCATTCCTTCCGTTGACCGTAAATGTTCTCTAGCGGTGCTTCTGGGGTCAGTCCTGGGGCATCTCGCTCGAGAACGCGTTGCTGTGGCGCCGTCTCCTGCCCCGGTTCCACCCACGTCGTCGCCTGGGAGGAAACCAGCCGTCCTCGCGGAGGGTCGAGTTGCGTGGCAAGTGTAACTTCGTTACAGCACCGACGGCAAGGATGGCGTCGATTGCGTAAGTCCGTTGATTACGTTCGGGTTCTCGAGCTGGGCAAGAGCTCGCTGCACGTTGACATCGCGCGCGAGTTTCGCGTCGATGATCGGTCCGAGGATACCTCGAAGCGATGCAATGGGCCGCCAGCGTCCGGGGACCGTGAGGACGCGCTGGCGGCGCTGCAACCCGTCGGCGATCGCCGTTGCGGCAGTCTGCGGCTCAATTCGCTCGATGATGAATTTGGGCATTGCCGAGAGCAGGGCGGATACATGGGGATCCGCGTCCACGCCGTGACGGATCATGTCGGTTTCGATGAGCGAGAAATACGCCGTCATTGTCGATGCACCGTGGCGTGCGAGCTCGACGTGCAAACCCCGGCCGAGCTGCTCGACGGCAGCCTTGCTCATCGCATAGGGGATGGCGCCCGCCCCGTTGACGTAGGCGAATACTGAACTCACCAGCACGATCTGTCCCCGGCTCTCGATCACTGATTCGAGTGTGGCCGACACGGTGTTGACGACTCCATCGACATTGACGGACATGACGTTGCCTACTTGACCATGCGCGAGCGTGCGAAACGTGCCGCCATGCCCGAGGATCCCGGCATTGGCGATCACGACGTCGATGCGCCCGAATTCCTCATGCGCGCGGCGTGCGGCTTCCTGGACGGAATCGAGTTGCGTCACATCGCAGTGCAACGCCAAGGATCGACCCGACGGCAGTGTGGCTGCAGCCCGTTGCGCTGCGGGCAGATCGATGTCCGCCAGCACCACTCGTGCCCCACGCTCAGCTAGGGCGGTAGCGGTGGCGGCACCCAATCCACGACCGGCTCCGGTGATGAAAACGACTTTGTCGGAAAGCGAATAGGGCGTCATGTCAGCACTCCTTGACGAGTCGAGCGGAACGGGATTGAACCAGGCGGCGAAAAGCGTAAAAACTCTGGGGGACTGCAATATCGAACCCGCGTTGCGCGCGATAAGGCATTGCTTGCGGAGCTGGGTGATGGGTGGCGGAACGTCAATGCTCGAGGCATGTGACGCAGACTACAGTTCATCGCTTGGAATGTATAGTGAGAAAAATATGCTTGAGTAGTTGCTGCTATATTGATTTAAAGTAACCGAGTCAGGGTTTGAGGACCCGGACCGTCAACCTTCAGGAGGAACCCCGCATGTCTGTCGCATTCAAGCCGGTACGGATCGGATCCTGGGATCTGCCGCAGTCGTTCGTCATGGCGCCGCTGACCCGCAGCCGCGCGGGTGAGGGCAACGCGCCGACCGCGCTGAACGCCGAGTATTACGCCCAGCGTGCCGGGGCGGGCCTCATCGTCACCGAGGGCACCGCGCCCAGCGCGGTGGGTCAGGGCTATCCAGCGGTGCCCGGCCTGTATACCGATCAGCAGATCGCCGGCTGGAGGCTGGTCGCCGACAGCGTGCACGAGGCGGGCGGAACGCTGGTCGCGCAGTTGATGCACGTCGGCCGAATCGCTCATGCGAGCAACAAAGGCGGAACCGACACAGTCGCACCCAGCGCGGTTCAGGCCCCCGGGCAGATGTTCACGTTCTCGGGCATGGTTGACCACGACGTCCCGCGAGCGCTCGAGGCCGACGAAATCGATACCGTGATCGCGGAATTCGTTGACGCGGCACGAAATGCAATCAGGGCAGGGCTCGACGGGGTCGAGATTCACGGGGCCAATGGCTACCTGCTGCACCAGTTTCTCGACCCGACGGTCAACCTGCGCGACGACGAGTTCGGCGGCACCCCGGAGCGGCGGGCCCGTTTCGTCGTCGATGTCGTGACCGCGGTGGCCGATGCCGTCGGTGCTGACCGTGTCGGTGTACGAATTTCGCCGGGCCACCAGTTGAATGGTATGGGTGAGGTTCCCGGTGAGGACCTGACCGCCACCTACCAGGCTGTCGTCGACGGAATCGCTCCTCTGGGTCTGGCGTACCTGAGCATCCTCGCCAGCCCGTTCGAGACTCTCGAACCGCTCGTTCGTGATCTGCGCCAGCGATTCGGCGGCTCGGTGTTACTCAATCTCGCTGCGCCGGAAGCGACCTCGCTGGAGACGGTCGAGAAGCTCCTCGACGAGGGACTTGCCGACGCTGTCGTCGTGGGGCGGGGATTCTTGGCCAACCCGGACCTCGTGGAACGGTGGCGCACCGGTGCCGAACTCAACGAGATCGACTTCGGCACCCTCTACGGCGGCGATGCGCACGGCTACACCGACTACCCGGCCCTGGCCGAAACCTCCTGACGTGAACGTTTCTTCGAGTTTGACGGCGCGTTGAGGCTGGGCGAGGTCTGGCTCGGATGGTTGTCGGCAGCGTCGTGCCGCAGGCGATCATCCGGCCCGTTCCTATGTCAGCGCCCGAGCGTTCTTTTTAAGAGCAAGCAGCGACAACATGAAAATAAAGTAGTGACTACACTATGGCTATGAGCGGTCGAACGTACGGTCAAAATTGTGGGCTTGCTCGCGCACTCGACCTCCTCGGCGAGCGGTGGACCCTGCTCATCATGCGCGACCTCGGAATGGGCCCTCGCCGGTACAAGGATCTGGCGTCGGGACTGCCGGGGATCGGCACCAACCTGCTCGCGAGCCGTCTCAAGAGCCTGGAGGAGGCCGGCATGATCGAACGCGTCGTGCTACCTCCTCCGGCGTCGGTGGCGGCATACGCACTCACCAGTGCCGGCGAAGAACTGCGTCCAGTGTTGGCGCAACTAGCCGCGTGGGGACTCCGGCACGGTGCGGGGTTCGATGACGCGGACATGACTCGCGCAGAGTGGGTCATCCAGGGCATGTTTGCACGTGCCGACGCGGACGCCGCGAGTCGGTTCGGTGGTGTAGTCCAGTTCGATGTGGGCGACGAATCTTCGTGGATCGGGCCGTCAGCGAACGGCGTCGTGCTCAGGCCGGGCGTGCCTCCCACGACTCCGAAAGTACATGTCGCAGCTGATATTACGACACTGGTCGACTTGGCGAACAACGTGATTACCCTGGATGACGCTCTGAAGAGCGGCGCGCTCGTCGTCGAAGCGAGCGACGAAGATATGGACGAGTTCCTTCGCGTATACCCCCTGGGCGGGGTCGGGGCGTCGACGAGCTGATCTCGGCACGCCCCGTAAGTGCCGCGAGGCACCGGCGGCACTTACGGGCTGCCCGCGGCAAGCACTATGACGCTCAGCCGCGCTGGGGCCGGAAGACGTTGGGCCGTTGCGCCGCACCATCGCGACGGCGGTAGTGAGGCGTCCGCGGTTCGGATCTGGTGCAAGTCCGGCGCCGAGGCGGTGCAACTGGTCCGTGTGCCAGTTGAGGTCGAGCAAGCCGTCCAGTGCCTTGACGTCGGCGATCTTGCCGAGCACCCGGCGCATGCCGAGGCGTAGCTGATGGGCGACGAGGGCCGGGGCGCGTCCGGTAAGGATGACTTCTGCCGCATCCGGAGTCGTGACCGTGGGGCGACCGATGCCGACGACGATGTCACCTACCAGTGCGTGGACGGTGCGGGCGTACTCGAGGAAGTAGGCCAAGCGTGCCCGTGTCGATGCCGCTGCAGTGCCCATCATCGCCGGAGATTCGTAGCTGCCTCCGCTGACCTCGATGAGGTCGATGCCCTCCTGGGCCAGTGCGGCGAGAACGCCGCGGGACTCCTCCTCGGTGAAGCACTCGTCGAGGCGGCAGTCCCTTGACAATTATGAGTCCCTTGACAATTATGATGAGCGCACTCATAATTGAGCATACTCGTTTCACCGACGTTTCAGGAGACAGCCATGGTGCTCGAAGCGGAACGTGAAGTGATCGGCATCCGTTTGGCTTGACATCTGGTGGCCGCCCACGAATTTCGTCCCCTGTATTTCGGGCGCGGCGCCGCCTCCCGTGACCATCGCAAAATTATTGCCGTGGTGGGGATTTCCTTTATCAACCACGTCCTCCCCAAGCTCGAATTCACGAGAGAAGGAGCATCACACCAGTGAAAGCTTTTGTTATCGACAAGTACAACGGTCCGCTGCAGGAGCGAGAGGTTCCCGAGCCGGTGGTCGGGGAGCGTGATGTGCTGATCCGCGTGCAGGCTGCCGGGCTCAACCAGCTCGACGAAAAGATTCGGACGGGAGAATTCAAACGGATTCTGCCGTACACGCTGCCGTTGACTCTGGGCAACGACGTCGCCGGCACCGTCATCGGTGTCGGCGCGAGCGTTCGGGGTTTCAAGCCCGGAGACGAGGTCTACTCCAAGCCCGACAAGGACCGCATCGGGACGTTCGCCGAACGGATCGCCGTCGCCGAGGCCGACGTGGCCCTGAAACCGACGTCGATCAGCATGCACGAGGCGGGTTCGCTGCCGTTGGTGGCGTTGACCGCGTGGCAGGCTCTGGTCGAGCGCGGCAACGTCCAGCCCGGTCAGAAGGTCCTCATTCACGCTGGTGCGGGTGGGGTCGGGTCGATCGCGATCCAGCTCGCCAAGTACCTCGGCGCGAATGTTGCCACCACCGCAAGCGGCTCCAATGCGGACTTCGTGCGTGAGCTCGGTGCCGACACGGTCATCGACTACCGCACCCAGGACTTCGAGCAGAACCTGCACGGATACGACCTCGTGTTGGACAGCCTGGGCGGGAAGAACCTCGAAAAGTCCCTGCGCGTGCTGAAACCAGGTGGCACGGCAATCGGGATCGCCGGACCGCCGGATCCAGCTTTCGCGCGTCAGGCTGGTCTGAATCCGATTCTGCGGCTCGCGATTACCGCTCTGAGTAGCCGTATTCGCCGTCGCGCGCGCAAGCTGGGCGTGCACTACGAGTTTCTGTTCATGCGCGCCGACGGTGATCAGCTGCGAATGATCGCCACGCTCGTCGACCAGGGCGCACTGCGCCCAGTCGTGGGAAAGGTCATCGGATTCGACCAGACCGTCGAGGCGCTCGAGGCGCTGGACAAAGGCGGCGTCCGTGGCAAAGCCGTCATCAGCAACCCCTGATCCGACCAGCGATCATCATGCTCGCGTCGGTGCGATCACGGACATCGTCACCGGCGTCATCGACGACACGCAAGGAGAACGACCATTATGAGCACCAGCAGTGAACCCGTCATCACCTCATACGCGAAAGCCCCGGCCCGCACCGTCACCGCGGACGGCGTCACCTATGCCTATCGAGAACTAGGACCGAGGGGAGGCATTCCGGTCATCTTCCTTGTCCACCTCGGTGCGACGCTGGACAATTGGGACCCGCGCATCGTCGACCCCATCGCCGAGAAGCGCCACGTCATCGCCTTCGATAATCGTGGCGTCGGCGCCTCTTCCGGCACCGTCCCCAACAGTATCGAGGCGATGGCCGACGACGCCTATACCTTCATCAGCGCCCTCGGGTTCGACACGATCGATATCTTCTCCTTCTCCCTCGGCGGGTTCGTCGCCCAGGACCTCGTCGTCAAACATCCTGATCTCGTCCGCAAGCTCGTGCTCACCGGCACCGGACCACGCGGCGGTAAAGACATCGAGAAGGTCGCTCGCACCACCTACTGGGACATCCTCCGCGCGACTCTCACTCGGTCGGATCCCAAGGAGTTTCTCTTCTTCAACCGCAATGCCACCGGCAAGGCCGCCGCGAAAGAGTTCGTGGGGCGATTGGAAGAGCGCACCGTCGACCGTGACAAGCCGATCTCCATCCGGGCCTTCCGAACCCAACTCGGGGCGATCAAGAAGTTCGGCCGTTCCGCGCCGGCGGACCTGTCGGCGTTCACCCAGCCGACCTTGATCGCTAACGGCGACAACGACCGCATGGTGCCCTCAGCCCTGTCAGAGGATCTCCACCTTCGGATCAAGGGCTCCGAACTGATCATCTACCCCGATTCCGGTCACGGCGGCATCTTCCAATACCACGACAAATTCGGCCCGGCAGCGCTCGAATTCCTCAGTCTCTGAACAACAGAGCGAAGAACAGTCGGAGGCGACGCCCAACTTGGGTGACTATACTCAGGATCGAGCTTAGTCAGAATCTATTGCGTGAGGATGCCCGTCATGCCAGTTACATCACAGTCGGTAGGTCGGCGTGAGCGGAACAAGCAGGAAAAGCTCGACCGGATTACTGCGGCCGCACGCGAGCTCTTCACCGAGCATGGTGTCGACGAGGTCACCACCCAGCAGATCGCGGACAAGGCCGACATCGGTACCGGGACGCTGTTTCTCTATGCGAAGACGAAGAGCGAGCTTCTCCTGCTGGTGCAGAACTCGAACTACGCCGACGCGCTCACCAGGGGCAGGACGGCAGCTGAGAACACCACCGATCTCCTCGATGCGGTGATCGCGATCGTCCGTCCGGTCGTCGAATGCAACCGAGCCCAGATCGATAACGGACGAACCTACCTGCGGGAGATTGTGTTCGGTGACCCTGAAGAACCCCATCACCGTGACGCTCTTGCCCTGACCGTGCAGACCGAGGAAGCGATCGCTGCCGTATTTCAGCGCGACGAGAGCGTCCCTGCACCCGAGGCCGCCACCTTGGCGCATATCGTTTCCGCGATCATGTTCCTCAGCATGGCGGCAACGGGCAACGTCGAGAAAACCGTGGATGACATCGTGCAGGACGTCGAACACCAAGTTCGCGCACTTCTGCGTCGTTGATGCTGGTGCACCACAGCACATCGGATTTCGCCCCGCCTATCGAGGTTTCACATCAGTGCGCTCAGCCTTTACGGCAGACCAGCACCGGGCACCGTGCGTGGTGAATCAGGCTCTGACTGGTAGAGCCGATGAACGACGCGGTGAAGGGGCTGCGCCCGTGACTGCCGACGGCGATCAACTGCGCCCCGAACGAGTACTCGAGGAGTACCTTCATCGGCCCGCCCCGCTCGAGGCACCGCGTGACCTCCACGTCGGGGTACTGCTCGCACCATCCGGCAAGGCTCTCTGCGAGCCAGGCCTCCTCATGCTGAACGAGGTCGGTCCAGTCCATGAATCGCCGCGCCTCCGAGTACCACGCCCCGAACGTGGAGTGCTCCGCCCAGGTGTGCACGGCGACCAGTGGGGCGCCGAAGAAGGAGGCGAACTCGAAGGCGTGGGATACCGCCATGTCGCTCAGTTCACTGCCGTCCACACCCACCACGATCGGGCGATTGCCGCTGACCTCGTGGCCCTGGATCCCACGCCACACGACGACCGGGCATTCGGCGTGGTTCGACACCCGCACGACGTCGGAACCGGCATACACCGATTTCATTTCACTGGTGGCCGCAGGTCCGAGGACGATCATCCGCGCGGTACGGGACAGATCGATCAACACGCGTGCCGGGGGTCCGTCGATGATGCTCCGCTCGATCTCCACGTCGGCACGGCCGTCACGCAACGCGCGTTCCGCTGCCGCGAGGAGCGCCTCTGCCTCGGCGCGGAAGTCGTGCCGGGGCTCGCCCGCGGGGGCCCGGCCGCGTGACTCGGGATGCTTGGGCAGCACGTGGACCAGGCGCAGCGGCTCCTCGAAGCGCTCCGCTGCGGAGGCGGCCCACTGCGCCGCCTCCACTGCGCCGTCCGATCCGTCGATGCCTGCCACGATTCCGTGCCGGATGGTCTCAGTAGCCATGGTGGACTCCCTCGCCTCTGTTTCAGTTTGATCCAGAACGACGGCGGTGCGCCAGGGGCGAAGGAATGTGACGCGAGGGGTTGATTCCGTTTTCGGTGCCGGCCGGCGGGTGCTCAGGCGGACAAGACAGTGCGCGTCCGCGACTCGGTGCGCGTGTCCGCATACCGATCGAGCATGACGTCGAGCAACCGGGAGTGCGGTCCGATGGTGGCGGAGTAGGTGATGTCGCCTGCGCAGGACTCGGCTGCACGGCTCAGCCGGTCGGTGAGCAGTCCGGGGGCGAGGAACCACGGCGCGATCACGATGCGTGACGCGCCTGCCGCGTGAAGATGCGCGATCGCCTGCTGCACCGTCGGTTCGGCTGAAGTGGCGAAACAGGTGACAGCGCCGGACCACAGGGTGCCGGCGAGAAGTGCGTCGGCCAGCCTCCGGGTTCGGTCGTTCGCTGCCGGGTCCGAGGAGCCGACCGCCGCGAGGACCACCCCGAGACCGGACTCGCCGGTGGAGCCGCCGGCCTCGACGACCCGGTCACGGACGGCGTCGAGGAGCCGGGGATCATGCCCGAGTACGTCGGCTTGACGGACCTCGAGCCGGGGGTGCCGTCGCCGGGCGGCGTCGAGAAGTGCGGGTAGGTCGACCCGGGCGTGGAAGGCAGCGCCCAGCAACATCGGCACGACCACCACCGAGTCATGGCCCTCCGCGGCCACCGCGTCGATCACCTGATCGACCGACGGCGCAGTGAGGTCGAGGAAGCACAGGCGGACATCGAGGTCCGGACGCCTCTCGCGCAGCGCCGACACGGCAGCCGCCACCACCTGCGCGCTGCGGGGGTCGCGACTGCCGTGTGCGACAGCGATCAGCGGCGTCACTGCACTCAGACGCGCTCGCCGAGCTCCACCGAGGCGATGGCGTCTCCGACGAGTCCTGCGGCGAGCGTGTTGCCGCCGGCCGGATCGATCAGCAGGAAGCTGCCGGTGTGGCGGTTCACCGTGTAGTCGTCCGCGACGATCGGTTCGGCGACACGCACCGAGATCTTCCCGATCTCGTTGAGCTCCAACGACTCCGGGCTGGGCTCGGAGGTGAGTTCCTGCTCGTTGAGACGCTCGACCAGGGTGCCGACGATAGCCTGGGTGGTGCGGGTGCCGTGCTTGAGGAGCAGGCGCGCCCCGGGACGCAGCGGTTTCTCGGCCAACCAGCACACGGTGGCATCGAACTCACCGAGCGGTTCCGGCGCATCTGCGGGCGAGGCGATGACGTCGCCACGCGAGACGTCGACGTCATCGGCGAGCACCAGGGTGACGCTTCGGCCTGCGTGTGCGCTGTCGAGTTCACCGTCCGCGGTATCGATCCGGGTCACCGTGGTGCGCACACCGGACGGCAGGATCACCACTTCGTCCCCTGGCTCCACCGCACCTGCCGCGACCTGCCCGGCGTATCCGCGGTAATCCGGGAATTCGGGGGTACGGGGTCGGATCACGTACTGGACCGGGAAGCGGAGGCCGACCCGGTGCGGTTCGGCGTCCACCGGCACGGACTCGAGGTGCTCGATCAGGGTGGGACCGTCGTAGTACGGCGTGTGGTCCGATCGGACCGCGACGTTGTCGCCGTGCAGTGCTGACACGGGGATCTCGAGGACGTCCTCGGACGCCCAGCCGAGTGAACTGGTGAGCGAGTTGAACTCGGCCGAGATCTCGGCGAACACACTGGCCGGATCCTCGACGAGGTCGATCTTGTTGACCGCCAGCACCAGCTTGGGAACCCCGAGCAGAGCCAGAACTGCAGCGTGCTTACGGGTCTGCGAGATCACACCCTTACGGGCGTCGACCAGCAGAATCACCAGCTGCGCGGTGGACGCTCCCGACACGGTGTTGCGGGTGTACTGCACATGCCCGGGGGTGTCGGCCAGCACGAAGGACCGGCGTGGGGTGGCGAAGTACCGGTAGGCGACGTCGATGGTGATGCCCTGCTCGCGTTCAGCGCGCAGACCATCCACCAGCAGCGACAGGTCGGGGGTGGACAGACCCTTGTCGACCGAGGCCCGGGTGACGGCATCGATCTGGTCGGCGAGTACCGACTTCGTGTCGTACAACAGTCGGCCCACGAGAGTGGACTTGCCGTCGTCCACACTGCCGGCGGTGGCGAGCCGAAGTAATTGGGTGCTTCGGGGGCTACCCACGTGGAGGTCGCTCATGATCAGAAGTAGCCCTCTCGCTTGCGGTCTTCCATGGCCGCTTCGGAAACTCGGTCGTCGCCGCGTGTCGCGCCGCGCTCGGTCAATCGGGATGCCGCGACCTCGGCGAGGATCGCCTCGTTGTCGGCGGCGTCGGAAAGGACTGCGCCGGTGGTCGATCCATCACCGACAGTGCGGTACCGCACCGACAAGGTCTGCAGTTCCTCGCCTTCGGTCGGACCGCCCCACACGCCCGGGGTCATCCACATGCCGTCGCGCTGGTACACCGCACGCTGATGGGCGTAGTAGATGCTGGCGAGTTCGACATTGTCGCGGGCGATGTAACGCCAGATGTCGAGTTCCGTGAAGTTGCTGAGCGGGAACACACGGACCTGCTCACCGGGGGAGTGTTTGCCGTTGTACAGGTTCCACAGTTCTGGGCGCTGCTTCTTCGGGTCCCACTGGCCGAACGCATTGCGCAGCGAGAAGATGCGCTCCTTTGCCCGGGCGCGTTCCTCGTCGCGGCGAGCGCCACCGAAGACGGCGTCGAAACGGTTCTCGGCAATCGCGTCGAGCAACGGCACAGTCTGAAGAGGGTTGCGGATCCCGTCGGGACGTTCGGTGAGGCGACCGTCAGCCAGGTAGTCCTCGACCTTCGCGACGTGCAGGCGCAGGTTGTACTTCGAGACCACGTGGTCGCGGAAGTCCAGCACCTCCTGCAGGTTGTGGCCGGTGTCGACGTGCAGCAGGGCGAAGGGCAGCGGTGCAGGCCAAAACGCCTTGATGGCCAGATGCAGCAGCACCGTCGAGTCCTTGCCACCCGAGAAGAGGATGACCGGGCGTTCGAACTCGCCGGCGACCTCACGTAAGATGTGGATCGCTTCCGACTCGAGTGCGTCGAGTGTGTCGAACTGAGTGCCGTTCAACTGCGGGCGAACGCCCGTGTCGGCAACGGAGGTGGAGAAATCGATGCTCATGAGGCGTGCAACCCGCATTCTGTCTTGGCCTGACCGGCCCAGCGGCCGCTGCGCGGATCGCTGCCGGGGGCTGGCTTGCTGGTGCACGGAGCGCACCCGATGGACGGATAACCTTCGTCGACAAGCGGATTCACAAGAATCGAGTGCTCGTCGATGTAGGCCTGCATGTCTTCGTCGGACCACGCGGCGATCGGGTTGATCTTCACCAGACCGAACGCCTCGTCGAACGAGATCAGCGGCGCGTTGGCCCGCGTGGGGGCCTCGACCCGCCGGATGCCGGTGACCCAGGCCTTGTAACCGGCGAGAGTCTTCTTCAGCGGCGCGACCTTGCGCAGTGCGCAGCACCGGTTGGGCTCACGGGCGAACAGATCCTTGCCCTCCGCCACGTCCTGCTCGGCCACGCTGGCCTCGGCGCGGGCGTTGATGATGTTGACCCCGTACACCTGCTCCACGGCATCGCGGGTGCCGATGGTCTCCGCGAAGTGATAGCCGGTGTCGAGGAACAGCACGTCCACGCCGGGATGAACCTGGGCGGCGAGGTGGACCAGAACACCGTCCTGCATGTTCGACGCGACGATGTAGCTGTTCCGATACCCCGTCGCTTCGCTCGCGCCGTCCCCGAACGTCTCTTCGGTCCACTGCAGCAGCTCGTGCGCGGTGGCACCTTCGAGATTTGATGCTCCGCGCTCGGCTAGGAGCCGGAGATCGTCGTGTGTGGCTGTGGCGAGATTCACCGCAAGTCTCCTTCGTCAGCTCGAACGACCCATTCCGCGAAGCGCTCACCTTCGTTGCGATGCTTTACGAACTGGCGGACGACGCGATCGATGTAGTCACCGAGTTCGGTGCTGGTGACCTTGTGCTGCCGGAGCTTCCGGCCGAAAGCTGCATCGAAACCGAGGCTGCCACCGAGGTGAACCTGGAAGCCCTCCACCTGGTTGCCTTCGCCGTCGTCGACGAGCATTCCCTTGAATCCGATGTCGGCGACCTGGGAACGGGCGCACGAGTTGGGGCAGCCGTTGATGTTGATCGTGATCGGCACATCGAGCTGCGCGTTGATGTCGGCCAGCCGCTGCTCGAGTTCGGGAACCAGCACCTGCGAGCGCTTGCGCGTCTCCGCGAACGACAGCTTGCAGAACTCGATGCCCGAGCAAGCCATCAGGTTCTTGCGCCAGTGCGACGGACGAGCGGGCAGACCCACCTCGTCCAGGTCGGCGATCAGCTGGTCGAGCTTGTCGTCGGCGACGTCGAGGATGATCAGCTTCTGGTAGGGCGTGAAGCGGATCTTGTCGCTGCCGGCCCGTTCGGCAGCGTCGGCGACCTTCGCGAGAATGGTGCCCGACACACGGCCGGCGATGGGCGCGACCCCGACGGCATTGAGGCCGTTGCGGGTCTTCTGCACGCCGACGTGATCGATGGGACGCAGCGGCTTCTCCGGCGCCGGGCCGTCGATCAGCTTGCGCTCGAGGTACTCGGTCTCGAGCACCTCACGGAACTTCTCGATACCCCAGTCCTTCACGAGGAACTTGAGCCGGGCCTTGGCGCGCAGCCGGCGGTAGCCGTAGTCACGGAAGATCGAGACAACGGCTTCCCAGACGTCGGCGACCTCGTCGAGCGGCACCCACACGCCCACGCGCTGCGCGAGCATGGGGTTGGTGGACAGTCCGCCGCCGACCCAGAGGTCGAGGCCGGGACCGTGCTCGGGATGGTTGACACCGATGAACGCGACATCGTTGATCTCGTGGACCACGTCCTGCTGACCCGAGATGGCGGTCTTGAACTTGCGCGGCAGGTTGGAGTACTCGGGCTTGCCGATGTAGCGGCGGACGATTTCGTCGATCGCGGGCGTGGGATCGAGGACCTCGGTCAGCGACTCGCCGGCGAGAGGCGAACCCAGCACCACGCGCGGGCAGTCGCCGCACGCTTCGGTGGTTTTGAGACCGACACCTTCGAGGCGCTTCCAGATCTCCGGGACGTTCTCGACCTCGACCCAGTGGTACTGGACGTTCTCGCGGTCCGAGAGGTCGGCGGTGTCGCGGGCGAACTCCGTGGAGATACCGGCGATGGTGCGGAGCTGTTCGACGTTGAGTGCGCCGGCGTCGCACCGCACCCGCATCATGAAGTGCCGGGCCTCGAGCAGGTCGATGTTCTCGTCACCGGTGAAGGTGCCGTCGTAACCCTGCTCGCGCTGGGTGTAAAGACCCCACCAGCGCATGCGGCCACGCAGGTCGCTCTTGTCGATGCTGTCGAAACCTTGCTTCGAGTAGATGTTCTCGATGCGTGCCCGGACGTTGAGCGGGTTGTCGTCCTTCTTCGCCTGCTCGTTGGCGTTGAGCGGCTCGCGGTAGCCGAGGGCCCATTGTCCCTCGGCCCGTCGGCGGGTCGGCTTCGCCGTGCGGGTGCGAGTGGGCGCGGGAGCTGCGTCGGTGGCAGCGGGGGAGGCGTCGGTGGTCGACGTCATGGAGCACTCCTGTGTCTCACGGTGCACCGGCTGAGGCCGAGGAGGAACGCTGTTCCTCGCTCGGGGCGTACGAATCCGGCCGGAAGTCGAGAAGAATGATGAACGGGCTGACAGGCTGATTTACTGCGCGCAGCAGGGCAGACAACAACAGCTGCAGACACGCTTGAGATCGACGTGGCGACGTGCCACCAGTCGCACTCCGGGTCCGGTCATGCGGTCCATTGTGCCACGTCAGATCGCTGACTCCGAGCCGGGGACCGATTTCCACCATTTTTGCGGGAAATATCACGCTTGCGTGCATTTCTTCCGGTCGGTCAGGAGGTGACACGGCCCGTGGAATCGCCGCGACGCAACACCGTGGACACTGGAGGAGTGAGCGGAACGAGTACGACCCCCGGCAGTCTGCGCGAGGCGGACCCCTTCGTGCTGCCGGAACGGTCTCTCGCCGGTGTAGGGAGTCGTCCGTTCGGCATCTACATCCACGTTCCGTTCTGCGCCACACGCTGCGGTTACTGCGATTTCAACACCTACACGGCCGGTGAACTCGGCACGTCGGCGTCCCCGCAGTCGTGGATGGAGGGATTGCGCCGCGAACTCGACGGGGCAGCGGAGCTGACCGGGGCGCCGGCCGTCGACACGGTGTTCGTGGGCGGCGGTACCCCTTCACTGCTGGGCGGTGACGGTTTGGCCGACGTCCTCGGCGCCGTCCGCGCGAGCTTCGGGCTGGCCGATGGCGCCGAGGTCACCACGGAATCGAACCCCGAGTCGACATCGCCGGAGTTCTTCGACCGGCTCCGCGCAGGCGGGTACACCCGCGTCTCGCTGGGCATGCAGTCCGCAGCCCAGCACGTCCTGAAAGTGCTCGATCGGACGCACACTCCCGGTCGGGCGGTCGCCGCCGCCCTCGAAGCGCGGGCCGCCGGGTTCGAGCACGTCAACCTCGACCTCATCTACGGCACACCGGGCGAACGCGACGAGGACCTCGCCCTCTCGCTGGATGCGGTGCTCTCGGCGGGGGTCGACCACGTCTCGGCCTACGCGCTGATCGTCGAGGACGGTACCGCGCTGGCCAGGAAAGTCCGTCGAGGTGAACTGCCCGCACCGGACGACGACGTGCTGGCATCGCGCTACGAACGTATCGACGCCCGCCTCGCCGACGCCGGCCTGACCTGGTACGAGGTGTCGAACTGGGCTGTGAGCGGAGCGGAATGCCGGCACAACCTCGGGTACTGGGACGGCGGAGACTGGTGGGGAGCCGGCCCGGGCGCCCACAGTCACGTCGGGGGCGTGCGCTGGTGGAATGTCAAACACCCGGCCCGCTATGCCGAGCAGCTCGCGGCCGGATCGCTACCGGTCGGCGGAAGTGAACACCTCACCGACGAGGATCGCCACCTCGAACGGGTGATGCTGACCGCACGGTTGCGGACGGGCCTGCCGGTAGCCGAGCTCGACGCCGGGGAACGCCGCTCCGCCGACGCAGTAGTGAAGGACGGGCTTCTGCTGCGAGACGGCGACCACCTGGTGCTGACCGATCGGGGACGGCTCCTCGCCGATGCCGTGGTCAGGACCGTTCTCCGGTAGCCGGACCGCGATCAGGCGGTCACGATCCCGGGCATCTCGTCGTAGTCGAACACCCGCGCGTGCAGCACCACCCGGTTCCGCAGGGCCGACCGCACCGCCCGGTGTAGTCCGTCCTCGAGGTACAGCACCCCATGCCACTGCACGGCGTGCGGAAAGAGGTCGCCGTAGAACGTCGAATCCTCGGACAGCAGCCGGTCGAGTTCCAGAACCTTGGTCGTGGTGACGATTTCGTCGAGTCGAACCTGCCGCGGCGGGATCTTGGACCAGTCGCGCAGCGACAAACCGTGGTCCGGGTAGGGCTTGCCGTCCATGACACCTTTGAAAATCATCGCCTCGTCATTCCGCCCGTAGTCGTGCCGTGCGCTCATCGACGCCCGAATATCCAGCTGGTCACCGATGCGCGACTTCCGGTCACCACAGTAAGGCCTCGACGGGTGCGGGCGTCCGGACGATTAGACTGGATCGAGCCGCGATGCACGTGCCTACGCACGGAGCTCAGGGGACGTGAGGGCCTCACCGAACCCGGTTCGGTGAGGGCCGTATTCGTGATGATCGAGAACTGGAGGTGGATGGCGGTGTCGAGTACTGACGACAGACGTTTCGAGGTTCTACGTGCGATCGTCGCCGACTACGTCTCCACACAGGAGCCCGTGGGGTCCAAAGCGCTGGTCGAGCGGCACAACCTGGGGGTTTCCAGCGCCACCGTGCGCAATGACATGGCCTTCCTCGAGAACGAGGGATACATCGCCCAGCCGCACACGAGTTCCGGCCGCGTGCCCACGGACAAGGGTTACCGGCAGTTCGTGGATCGCATCGCCGAAGTGAAGCCACTGTCGACCGCGGAGCGGCGGGCCATCCTGGAGTTCCTCGAGTCGGGTGTCGACCTGGACGACGTGCTCCGGCGGGGCGTGCGGCTCCTCGCGCAACTGACGCGGCAGGTCGCGGTTGTGCAATATCCCACACTTTCGGCGTCGAGCGTTCGTCATCTCGAGGTGGTCGCCCTGACACCCGCCCGGCTGCTGCTGGTGCTGATCACCGACTCCGGCCGCGTCGATCAACGCATCGTCGAACTCGGTGACGTCCTCGACGACGAAGACCTCGCACGTCTGCGCAGGCTCCTCGGCGGCGCTCTCGAAGGCAAGCGGCTGGCGGCGGCGTCGATCGCCGTGTCGGAACTCGCCGAAGAGGCTCCCGAAGACCTCCGCGACGCCGTGGTCCGTTCGGCCACCGTGCTCGTGGAAACGCTCGTCGAACACCCCGAGGAGCGGCTGGTGCTCGGCGGCACGGCGAACCTCACCCGCAACGCCGCCGATTTCACCGGTATCAGCGGGCTGCCCGGTTCGTTGCGGGCCGTCCTCGAGGCGCTCGAGGAGCAGGTGGTGGTCCTGAAACTGCTGGCCGCCACCCAGGATGCCGGCACCGTCACCGTGCGGATCGGCGAAGAAACACAGGTGGAGCAGATGCGCGGCACCTCGGTCATTTCCACCGGCTACGGCGCCGCCGGCACCGTGCTCGGCGGCATGGGAGTGCTCGGACCCACCCGAATGGACTATCCGGGAACAATCGCGTCGGTGGCAGCCGTTGCCAGATACATCGGCCAGGTACTCGCCGAGCGGTAACCGCCGGACCCGTGAGCTCGACGGGAGCCGGGGACGCGAAGACGGATCAATAGCGAGATGACGAAGTAGAGAAGGACGAGAGACTCAACGTGGCACGGGATTACTACGCAACGCTCGGCGTCGACCAGAAGGCGACCGACCAGGAGCTCAAGCGCGCCTACCGCAAGCTTGCGAGGGAACTGCATCCCGACGTGAACCCCGACGAGTCGGCGCAGGCTCGGTTCCGGGAGATCTCGACGGCCTACGAGGTGCTGTCCGACCCGGAGAAGCGGCGCATCGTCGATCTCGGTGGCGACCCGCTGTCCTCCGGTGGTGGTGCGAGTGCCGGCTTCGGAGGCGGTTTCGGTGGCGGCCTCGGCGACGTGTTCGAAGCGTTCTTCGGTGGCGGAGGTGGCGCGGGACGCGGTCCCCGCGGCCGGGTGCAGCCCGGAGCGGACTCCCTCCTGCGCACCCGTCTGACTCTGGCCGAATGCGCGACCGGCGTGAGCAAGCAGGTCGCGGTCGAGACGGCGATCCTGTGCGACAGCTGCACCGGCTCCGGCACCAACGGAAACTCCAAGCCCGTGCGCTGTGAGACGTGTGGCGGTGCCGGTGAGGTCCAGTCGGTCCAGCGTTCGTTCCTCGGTCAGGTGATGACCTCCCGTCCGTGTCCGACGTGCCGCGGCGCGGGCGAAACCATTCCGGATCCCTGCCACAAGTGCGGCGGCGACGGCCGCGTGCGCGCCCGCCGCGACATCACCGTCAAGGTCCCTGCCGGCGTCGCCGGAGGTATGCGTATCCGGCTCGCCGCGCAGGGCGAGGTCGGCCCCGGCGGTGGTCCGGCCGGTGACCTGTACGTCGAGGTCGTCGAGCAGGCACACGAGGTATTCGTCCGCGACGGTGAAGATCTGCACTGCACCGTTCGGGTGCCGATGGTCGACGCCGCGCTCGGAACCACGGTCACCATCGACACCATCATCGACGGCCCCAAGGACATCGTCATCGAGCCCGGCACCCAGCCCGGCTCGGTGACGGTCCTTCGCGGACACGGCATGCCGAAGCTGCGCTCCGGTGTACGCGGCGACGTGCACGCGCACCTCGAGGTCGTCGTGCCCTCGCGCCTCGACCACAAGGAAGCCAAGCTTCTCCGCGAGCTGCGCGATCTGCGTGACCGGGACGTCGCCGAGGTCGTCTCCACCCAGTCGCAACACAGCGGCGGACTGTTCTCCCGTCTGCGCGAAGCGTTCAGCGGCCGCTGACGGTGGCGGCCACCGTCTTCTTCCTCGACCCCCTACCCGAGGTCGGGCAGACCGCGGTACTCGACGGCCCCGAGGGCAGGCACGCGGCCACCGTGCGCCGAATCGGTGTCGGTGAGCGGATCGTCCTCGCCGACGGGCGGGGAGGCCTCGCGGACACCGAAGTCACCGCAGCCGGAAAGGACCGGCTCGAACTCACCGTCCACGAGCGTCGTCAGGTATCTGCAGCGTCGCCCACGGTCACGGTGATCCAGGCACTGCCGAAGGCGGACCGCTCGGAGCTGGCCGTCGAACTCGCCACCGAGGCCGGTGTCGATGCGATCATTCCCTGGCAGTCGTCGCGGTGCGTGGCCAAGTGGGAGGGTCCCAAGGTGGCGAAGGGCGTCGCTCGCTGGCGTAGCGCCGCAGTGGCCGCCGCCAAGCAGTCGCGGCGGGCGATCGTGCCCGAGGTGTCGGAGCTGCACCGCACCGCCGGGATACTCGCCGTCGTGCGTGAGGTGGTGGGCCGCGGCGGAGTCGTCGCGGTCCTGCACGAAGCGGCCACACAGGGACTCGCCGAACTGCCACTGCGTTCCGCCGCAGAGATCGTGCTCGTCGTCGGACCCGAGGGCGGCCTCGCCGACGACGAGGTCGCCTCGTTGACGGAGGCGGGCGCCGTCCCCGTACTGCTGGGACCGCACGTCTTGCGGACCTCCACGGCGGCCGCGGTCGCCCTCGGAGCCCTCGGCGTGCTCACGGACCGCTGGGGAACCGCCCCCATCGCCTGACGCTGCGTCTTCGTCGGCGATTAATCTGACTGCCCGTGGACCGCATTCGTATCGCCTACGGCACCGAACCGCAGCAGTTCGGGCACTTCTACGCCCCCGAGGAGCCGGTCGAGGGTCCCGTCCCCGTGGTGATGGTCGTGCACGGCGGATTCTGGAGCGGCAAGTACCACCTCAACCTGGGAACGAGCTTCTCGGTCGATCTGGCGCGACACGGAGTCGCGGTGTGGAACATCGAGTACCGCAGGTTGGGTGCGGGTGGGGCGTGGGACGAGATGTCCGCCGACGTCGTCGCCGCGCTGGAGGCAATCGCCGGTCCGGTCGCCGAGCAGTCGCCGGTTGCCTTCGACCTGTCTCGCGTTCGGGTGGTCGGGCACTCGGCCGGGGGACAGCTGGCCGTGTGGCTCGCCGGCCAATCGCACACCGCGGTGCGGCCCGACATGGTCGTGGCACAGGCCGGGGCGCTCGACCTGGCGTCGGCGGGGGAGCGCGGGCGGCGTATCGGGTACATCGAGGACCTGCTCGGCGTTCCCTTCGGCGACGATCCCGAGCGCTACCGCTCGGCGTCTCCTTACCACCGGATTCCGATCGGCGTACCGGTCGTCTGCGTGCACGGCACGGAGGACGTGCAAGTGCCTGCGAAGGTGAGTGTGCGGTACAGCGAGGCCGCGCGGGCGTCCGGGGACCCGATCGCGCTGCATGTCGTCGAGGGTGAAGACCACTACGCCTTCCTGAATCCCGAGACCGACTGTTGGAAGATCTCGCGGCATGCGCTCTTGACCGGTCCGGCCGACGGGTGACGCTTCCGCAGCCGTCGCCGATCATGCCGGTGTTGTCACGTAATCGGGTGGGCGCGCTGACCTGCGAGCGATAGACTGCGGAGAGCACGGCGACCGCCGTGAATCGCCGGGAACCGGAAGTAGGCCATATACCTCACGTGAGCGAACAAGACCAGAATGGCGAGACGTTCGGCGCCACGCGCCCGGCGGAACGCACCGTGCGTTCGAGTATCGATCTCCCACCCGAAACGGTCCCGCCCCTCCTCGGTTCTGCCGACGAGAATCTGCGAGCTCTCGAGCGGGTCCTGGATGCAGACATCCACGTACGCGGCAATGCGGTCACATTCACCGGGAAGCCCGGGGACGTTGCCCTGGCCGAGCGCGTAATCACCGAGCTCGCCGCCATCGTGGGCCGGGGACAGCCGCTCGCACCCGATGCGGTGCGGCGCACCGTCGGGATGTTGACCCAGGGGTTGAGCGAGTCCCCCGCCGAGGTACTCACTCTCGACATCCTGTCGCGGCGCGGCAAGACCATCAGACCCAAGACGCTCAATCAGAAGCGGTACGTGGACGCGATCGACGCCAACACGATCGTCTTCGGCGTCGGCCCCGCCGGCACGGGCAAGACGTACCTGGCGATGGCGAAGGCCGTGCAATCGCTGCAGACCAAACAGGTGTCGCGGATCATCCTCACCAGACCCGCGGTCGAGGCGGGCGAGCGGCTCGGATTCCTGCCCGGCACGCTGCACGAGAAAATCGACCCCTACCTGCGGCCACTGCACGACGCGCTGCACGACATGATGGACCCCGAGGCAATCCCGAAACTGATGCAGTCGGGCATCATCGAGGTCGCGCCGCTGGCGTACATGCGAGGTCGCACGCTGAACGACGCCTTCATCATTCTCGACGAGGCACAGAACACCACCGCCGAGCAGATGAAGATGTTCCTCACCCGGCTGGGCTTCGGTTCCAAGGTGGTCGTCACCGGTGACGTCACCCAGGTGGACCTGCCGGGAGGCGCGCGATCGGGCCTGCGGGCCGCCAGCGAGATCCTCGGCGACATCGACGACATCCACTTTGCCGAGCTGAACAGCAGCGACGTGGTCCGGCACCGGCTGGTATCCGACATCGTCGACGCCTACGAGCGTTTCGAGGCGGATCGCGACGGCAAGGTGGAGCTCGGAAACCGCGCACAGCGGAGAGCGGCGCACTCGCGTTCTCCGCGACGGTAGGGTGAGTGTCGCCGGAACCAGGAGGAAGCGACACACATGAGCATCGAAGTCTCGAACGAATCGGGCATGGACGTCTCCGAAGAGGAGCTGATCAGCGTTGCCCGCTTCGTGATCGCGCGGATGGATGTCCATCCCGCGGCCGAGTTGTCGATGGTCCTCGTGGACTCGGCCACCATGGCGGACCTGCACATGCGGTGGATGGACCTGCCGGGCCCCACCGACGTGATGTCCTTCCCGATGGACGAGCTCGAGCCGGGTGGGCGGCCGGATGCGCCGGACCCCGGACCGTCGATGCTCGGCGACATCGTGCTGTGCCCGTCCTTCGCAGCGGATCAGGCCGACAAGGCCGGTCACCCGCTGGCCCACGAACTCGCGCTGCTCACCGTCCACGGAGTGCTGCACCTTCTCGGCTACGACCACGCGGAGCCCGAGGAAGAGAAAGAAATGTTCGGCCTGCAGAACCAGCTCCTCGAAGAGTGGTACGAGGACCTTCGCCGCGCCGAACGGGACGCGGCACTCGCTGCCCGCGATCAGAAGTTGCTCGGCAAGGCCGGGTTCTTCGACTCGCCGGATCAGTAACCGCGACGTGAAGGGTTCTTTGTGACTAGCGCCATCGCGCTGATCGTCCTCGCGATCGTTCTCGTCCCCCTCGGCGGTGTGTTCGCCGCCGTCGACTCCGCGCTCAACACCATCTCGTCGGCGCGCGTCGAGGAGATGGCCAAGGAGGATCGGGCCGGCGCTCACCGGGTCCTCCGCATCCTGTCGGATCGCCCACGCTACGTGAATCTCATGGTGCTGCTTCGCATCCTGTGCGAAATCACCGCCACGGTGGTGCTCGTCGGCGGGCTGACCGACCTCCTCGAACCGGTGTGGGCCCTCACGGTCACCGCCATCGTCATGGTGCTCGTCGACTATGTGGTGATCGGCGTCGGCCCGCGCACACTCGGCCGTCAGCACGCCTACTCGATAGCGCTCATCGCGTCGTTCCCCCTGCAGGTCATCGGTACCCTCCTCGGCCCGATCAGTCGCCTGTTGATCCTCATCGGTAACGCGATCACGCCGGGCCGTGGTTTCCGCAACGGCCCCTTCGCCTCCGAGATCGAGCTTCGGGAACTCGTCGACATGGCGCAGGAGCGTGGCGTGGTGGCCGACGAGGAGCGGCGCATGATTCAGTCGGTGTTCGAACTCGGCGACACCTCGGCCCGTGAAGTGATGGTCCCGCGCACCGAGATGGTGTGGATCGAGAGCGACAAGAGCGCCGGACAGGCGACATCTCTCGCGGTCCGCAGCGGTCACTCGCGGATCCCGGTGATCGGCGACAACGTCGATGACGTCCTCGGGGTGGTCTACCTCAAGGACCTGGTCCAGCAGACGTACCACTCGCGTGACGGTGGGCGCAGTGTCCGCGTCCGCGACGTGATGCGCCCGGCCGTGTTCGTGCCGGATTCCAAACCACTGGACAGCCTGCTCGCCGAAATGCAGCGCGACCGCAACCACATGGCGGTGCTGGTGGACGAATACGGCGGAGTCGCCGGGCTCGTCACCATTGAAGACGTCATCGAGGAAATCGTCGGGGAAATCGCCGACGAGTACGACCAGGACGAGACACCGCCGATCGAGGACCTCGGTGACGGTATGTACCGGGTGTCGGCGCGGCTGCCCATCGAGGATCTCGGCGAACTGTTCGGACTCGAACTCGAAAACGATGAGGTGGAGACCGTCGGCGGGTTGATCGGATACGAACTCGGCAGGGTGCCCCTTCCCGGTTCCGAGGTCGTGTCGGAGGGGCTGATCCTGCGCGGCGAGGGCTCACCCGATGTGCGGGGCCGGGTGCGGATCAGCACGGTCTTCGTGCAACGCGCCCCCATCTCGGAAGACGAGCACGACGACGACCGCGAACGGGAGAGCGACGATGCCTGAACTCGATACCGAGGACGCCAAGCTGATCGTGCTTGCGCGGGGAGCCCTGGGCCGCAGCGGAAGCGGGCAGGGCGCTGCCGTCCGCGACCTCGACGGCCGCACCTACGCCGCAGGCGCCGTCACCTTGGCCGCGTTGTCGCTGACGGCTCTGCAGGCGGCCGTCGCCGCGGCGGTGTCGAGCGGCGCCGAAGGGTTCGAAGCGGCTGTCCTGATCGGCGCAGCCCCGGACGACCCCGGCATCGCCGCATTACACGAAGTCAGTGCGCAGGCGGCGATCGTCTTCGCGCGAACCGATGGATCCGTGATCGAGGAGAAGCATGAGTAAACCCGAATTCCGTTCCGGATTCGTCTGTTTCGTCGGGCGGCCCAACACGGGCAAGTCCACGCTCACCAACGCGTTGGTGGGCAGCAAGATTGCGATCACGTCCTCGCGTCCGCAGACGACCCGGCATACGATTCGCGGCATCGTGCACCGCGAGCACGCGCAGTTGATCCTCGTCGACACCCCGGGGCTGCACCGGCCCCGGACGCTCCTCGGTCAGCGCCTCAACGACCTCGTTCGCGACACCTACTCCGAGGTCGACGTGATCTGCCTGTGCATTCCCGCGGACGAGAAGATCGGCCCCGGCGACCGGTGGATCGTGCAGCAGGTTCGCCAGATCGCGCCTAAGACGACGCTCATCGGCATTGTGACGAAGATCGACAAGGTCACCAAGGACAAGGTCGGGCAGCAGCTGCTGGCCGTGTCCCAGATGCTCGGACCGGAATCCGACGTCGTGCCGGTCTCCGCCGCGTCGGGTGAGCAGGTGGAGGTCCTGGTGGATGTCCTCGCCTCCAAGATGGAGGAAGGGCCCGCGTTCTACCCGGACGGCGAGCTCACCGACGAACCCGAAGAAACGTTGATGGCGGAACTCATCCGTGAGGCGGCTCTCGAGGGCCTCGGCGACGAACTGCCGCACTCCCTTGCGGTGGTCATCGAGGAAGTGATCCCCCGTGAGGGGCGCACCGAAAAGCAGGGCGAAATGCTCGACGTGCACGCCCTGCTCTACGTCGAACGCCCGAGCCAGAAGGGCATCGTCATCGGGAAGGGCGGCGCCCGGCTCCGGGAGGTCGGGACCAAGGCGCGCCTGCAGATCGAGAAGTTGCTGGGCACCCGGATCTTCCTCGAGCTGCACGTCAAAGTCGCCAAGGACTGGCAGCGCGATCCGAAGCAATTGGGCCGCCTGGGCTTCTAGGGCCTTCGGCCTCGTGCGCCTTTTTGGTAGCGGGAGCTACCAAAAAGGCGCACGGGCGCGGAGCGCCTTCCGACATGGGACACTGGACCGGTGAGGCTGTATCGAGACAATGCGGTGGTGTTGCGCCAGCACAAGCTGGGCGAGGCCGACCGTATCGTCACACTCCTCACCCGGCAGCACGGTCTGGTACGCGCGGTGGCCAAGGGGGTGCGCCGCACGAAGTCCAAGTTCGGCGCTAGGCTCGAGCCGTTCGCGCACATCGACGTGCAGTTGTATCCGGGCCGCAACCTCGACATCGTCACCCAGGTGCAAACTGTCGATGCGTTCGCCACCGACATCGTCGACGACTACTCCCGGTACACCACGGCGTGTGCGATCCTCGAAACCGCCGAGCGACTGGCCGGTGAAGAGCGCGCTCCCGCGCCGCAGCTGCACCGCCTGACGGTGGGTGCGCTGCGCGCGGTCGCCGAACACCATCGGCCGTGTGAGCTGATTCTCGATGCTTTCCTTCTGAGGGCCATGGGTTACGCAGGATGGGCACCTGCACTCGACGAGTGTGCGCGGTGCAGCGCGCCCGGACCCCACCGGGCATTCCACGTGTCCGCTGGGGGCGCGGTGTGTACCCACTGCCGCCCACCCGGTGCGGCCACCCCGTCTCCCGGGGTGCTCGCGCTGATGGACGCGCTGTTCCGTGGGAACTGGGCGGAAACGGAGAATGTGGCGGCGCCGCTGCGCAGTCAGGCCAGCGGACTCGTCGCCGCGCACCTGCAGTGGCATCTCGAACGACAGCTGCGCACCCTTCCCCTGATCGAACGGTCCCGTCCGCATCCGGCCGTCGGGCCGGAGAATTCGGTCAGGCAGGATGGGGACCGTGATTCGACGACGCGAACCTCGAACTCCGCTTGACGGTGCGGCCGAACGGCACATTCGGCCGCCCGACCCGCATCCGTCGGGGGCTCGGCCGCCGGGCCTGCAGACCGAACTGATACCTCGGCACATCGCACTGGTCATGGACGGGAACGGCCGTTGGGCGCAGGAACGGGGACTGCCGCGGACTGCCGGCCATGAACGCGGCGAAGCCGTGCTGATGGACGCGGTCTGCGGCTGTATCGAGATGGGTGTCGAATGGCTGTCGGCGTATGCCTTCTCGACGGAGAACTGGAAACGCAGTCCCGAAGAAGTCCGCTTCTTGATGGGCTTCAACCGGGACGTGATCCGCAGGCGCCGCGACGAAATGCACGAGATGGGTGTGCGCGTGCGCTGGGCGGGACGCCGACCACGGTTGTGGCGCAGCGTGATCAAGGAACTCGAGATCGCCGAGGAGTTGACGAAGCACAACACGGTGATGAACCTGACGATGTGCGTCAACTACGGTGGTCGCGCCGAGATCGCCGATGCGACGAAGGAAATCGCACGCAGGGTTGCGGCGGGACAACTCGATCCGGAGAAGATCACCGAGGCGACGGTGGCCCGGTACCTCGACGAGCCGGACATGCCGGATGTCGATCTGTTCCTGCGGCCGTCCGGTGAGCAACGAACGTCCAATTTCTTGATCTGGCAGTCCGCGTACGCGGAAATGGTCTATCAGGAGAAGCTGTTTCCCGACTTCGACCGGCGCGATTTGTGGGCGGCCTGCGTCGAATACGCCTCTCGGGACCGCAGATTCGGTGGCGTCAAGTGACGGCCGACGGAGCGCCGGCACTTCTGGCGCGCGCCGAGAATGCACTCGCTCATTTCGCCACGGTCGACAGGGCGGACGACGGCTCGCTCAGTTTCGAGTACGCCGGAGCGCTGTGCTCGATCAGTGCGATGACCCTGACCGAGGGACTGGACGTGTTGTCGATGACCTGTGTCCTCGCCTGGGATCGCCCCGTCAGTGCGTCACTGCACAAGAAGGTGGCCGAACGAAACAGCGCCCTCCAGTTCGGCTCGATCGCCGTGTTCGGACACGGCAGACTCGCCGACGTCATCCTGCGCTACACGTTCCCCGCCGCCGGCCTCGAGGACGAGGCCCTGACCACGATGCTGCTGCTGGCCCTGTCCGGGGCGGACACGGCTCGTCAGGGACTGATTCCCTGACGCTCACCGCGGCGCGTTGCAGTCCTTGCAGACGCCGAAGATCTCGATGGTGTGGCTGACGTCGGAGAATCCGTGATCGTCGGCGATCGACTGCGACCACTGTTCCACGGTGGGTCCTTCGACCTCGACGGTGTAGCCGCAACTGCGGCACACGAGGTGATGGTGGTGCCCCGACGAGCACCTGCGGTACACCGATTCACCCGTGTCCGTTCGCAGGACGTCGACCGTCCCGGCATCGGCCAGCGTCTGCAGCGTGCGGTAGACGGTGGTGAGACCGATGCCTTCTCCACGCTTGCGGAGTTCGTCGTGGAGTTCTTGTGCTGAGCGGAATTCCTCGATGTCGTCGAGGAGGGCGGAGATCGCACTGCGCTGTTTGGTGGCGCGCACTCCGACGACCACAGGTTTGCGATGCTCGGCGTTCTGGGTCGGCATTCTCATCCTTCCTCGGCGTGCGCGACGGCGTCCACGACGATGTGTGCGAGATGGTCGTCGACGAGCCGGTAGAGCACCTCGCGCCCGGTGCGTTCGCCGCGCACCACCCCGGCAGCTTTCAAGACGCGAAGGTGCTGGCTGATCAGCGGCTGGGTGACTCCCAGCGCCCCGACGAGTTCGTGCACGCAGCGCTCCGATTCGCGGAGTTGCAGCACGATGGCGATTCGGACCGGTGCAGCGAGCGCGCGCAGAATGTCACCTGCCGCAGCCAACGTCTCCTTCGACGGCACAGGCGCGGGCGGCGCGGTGTCGAACGGATGAAGATCGCCGGTATCGGTCACGCTCACAGCGGATCTCCTTCGGTATGCCGGACACGAAGCGACAGAATGGTCGGGGAGCACCTTCGGTCAGCTCGTCGCCCATCTTATTGCAAATCGATTCCATTTTGATATGCATGAATTCGCATGTCAACCAGGCGGGTGAACCGGGCGGAAACGGGCAGATAGGCTAGGAGCCGAAAACTGCACGTAAACCATGCATCTATTACCCAGATGGAGAGCACTCGAGTGGCACCGAAATCCAAAGTCGAAACCGTCGTCAACCTGGCCAAGCGTCGTGGCCTCGTCTATCCGTGCGGTGAGATCTACGGAGGCACGAAGTCGGCCTGGGATTACGGCCCCTTGGGTGTCGAACTCAAGGACAACATCAAGAAGCAGTGGTGGCGCAACATGGTCACCAGCCGCGAAGACGTCGTCGGTCTCGACTCGTCGGTGATTCTGCCGCGTGAGGTATGGGTGGCGTCCGGCCACGTCGGCGTGTTCAACGACCCGTTGGTCGAGTGTCTCAACTGCCACAAACGCCACCGTCAGGACCACCTGCAGGAGGCGTACGCGGAGAAGAAGGGTCTCGATAACCCCGACGACGTCACCATGGACGTCATTGCCTGCCCCGACTGCGGCACGGTGGGGCGTTGGACCGAGCCCCGCGACTTCAACATGATGCTCAAGACGTATCTCGGCCCGGTCGAGAGCGAAGAGGGAATGCACTACCTGCGCCCCGAGACTGCGCAGGGCATTTTCGTCAACTTCGCGAACGTGCTCACCACGTCGCGTAAGAAGCCGCCCTTCGGCATCGGCCAGATCGGTAAGAGCTTCCGTAACGAGATCACCCCCGGCAACTTCATCTTCCGCACCCGCGAGTTCGAGCAGATGGAGATGGAGTTCTTCGTCAAGCCCGGTGAGGACGAGGAGTGGCACCAGTACTGGATCGACTACCGCATGGACTGGTACACGGGCCTGGGTATCAACAAGGACAACCTGCGCCTGTACGAGCACGCCGCGGACAAGCTGTCGCACTACTCCAAGCGGACCGTGGACATCGAGTACCGGTTCCACTTCCAGGGCAGCGAGTGGGGCGAGCTCGAGGGTGTGGCCAACCGCACCGACTTCGATCTGTCGACGCACTCGACGCACTCGGGCACCGACCTCAGCTACTACGACCAGGCCAGTGGTGACCGGTACACCCCATACGTCATCGAGCCCGCTGCCGGCCTCACCCGGTCGCTGATGGCCTTCCTCGTCGACTCCTACACCGAGGACGAGGCACCCAACGCGAAGGGTGGCGTCGACAAGCGCACGGTGCTGCGACTGGACCGTCGCCTCGCGCCGGTGAAGGCCGCGGTGCTGCCGCTGTCCCGCAACGCCGATCTGACGCCCAAGGCCAAGGATCTGGCCGCGACGCTTCGTCAGAACTGGAACGTCGAGTTCGACGACGCCGGCGCCATCGGACGCCGTTACCGTCGTCAGGACGAGATCGGTACGCCGTTCTGCATCACCGTCGACTTCGACACCCTCGAGGATCATGCGGTCACCGTCCGTGAGCGTGACTCGATGGCTCAGGAGCGTGTCGCGCTCGATCAGGTGGAGGGCTACCTGGCCCAGCGCCTTCTGGGCTGCTGATCCGGAAGACGAGCAGGGTGAGCAGTTCCCCGGTTGCGGCCGATTCCCGACCGCAACCGGGGATCTGTTGTAATTGCCTCAGACGAAACGGGGGCATTGATGAGTGATGTGCTGGTATGCGGTGCGCTGCTGATCGGGAGCGCAGGTTTTCTGGGACTGGCGGTCGCCCTGTTCGGGTCGGCTGGTACCCGCTCGTGCAGCGACGTCGAGTAGGCCCTCGGAAGGTCAGAAGCGGCCGCCTCCGCTGATTCGGCCCGAACTGCGCGGACCACCGAAGGAGCCCGGTCCACCCCCGAATCCGCCACCGCCGAATCCGCCACTACCGAAACCGCCACGGGAGCCTCGGCCTCCCCAGCTGCCGCGGCCGCTGAATCCGCCCCGCATGACGCTGTCGATCAGGATTCCGCCGAGGACCGCGCCGGCGAGGTTCCCGCCGGCACCGGGTCCGGCGCCTTGATGAAGTTCCCAGTCCTGCACGTCGTTTCGGGCAGAACTCAGGGCGTCGACGGCGAGAGTCGACGCGGCCTGCGCATGCTGCAGGGCGCCGGAGACATCGGTCTCGCGGAGCTGACGCGCGGCGGCGAGATGACGCTGTGCCTCGGTGAGCCGGGTCCTGGCCTCCGCACCGATTGCACCGCGCCGGGTGCCGATGAAATCCGAGGCCGCGGTCACCTGTGACTGCGCTGCCACCAGATTCTGGTCGAGATGCTGCTGCGCGCGTTCGGTCTGTCGGCGGGATTCCTGGGCTGCTGCCAGGACGGCGTCGAGTTCGGCGTCTGCCTTGACGATCGCGGTGAAGGTGCCGAGCGGGTCGGCATCTTTCGAGGTGCGTGCCGATGCGAGCGCTGCCTGGGCTGCGCCCCGCGCCGATTCGAGCGGGGGTCCACCCTGCTCGGTGAACTGGGCGGCAGTGGCCACCCCGTTCTCGAGGTCGGTGATCGCCGCGGGCAGGGCGGCGATCGCGTGGCGAATGTTGTCGGCTGCGTGATCGACGGCGTCGAGCAACGTCCGGGCCTGCTCGAGTGCGCCCTCGGCACGGCGGATCGCCGACACGGCCGGCCCCTGCTTTCCCGGCGGCAGGGCGATGGTGTCCCGCGCCTCGCTCACTGCCTGCTCCGCGAACGCCAGCCGTTCCTGCGCCATCGTCACATTGGCCGCAATGGACGCCAGCGTCTCGGCCGGGAACTGGGTCTGCAGTGCCTCGAGCGTGCGGGTGGACTCCGGAATGCGGACGCTTGCCGCGACGATGTCGCGGGTCAGCGCGTCGAGTCGCTCTGGTGCGTTGATCAGGAGATTTCGCAGACCGTCGAATTCCTGAACCCGTTCGTCGAGTTCCCGGTCTGCCCGGCCGCAGGAGGAGCTGATGTCGATCAGCATCTCTCGCTGCTGCTGGGGAGTCTCGGGAATCGCGTCGTCGAGTCGTTGACGGACGGTGAACGCGGCGGCCAGCGCCGCCTGCGCCTTCTCGAACGCCGTGGTGAACGACGCGGTCGACTGCTCCCCGAACTCGCCCCGGGCGAGGTCGAGTTCTTCGCGGCTGGTGCGCAACGCGTTGTCCGTGTCGACCAGAATTTCTCTGGCCCGCTCGTCCAGCGTGGGCAGCGGCAGGGCGGCAAGTGCGTCGGTGTCCTCGGGGTCGATGTTCCTCGCGGCCGCGACGGCGTCCGCGGCCCGGTCGTTCTTCTTCTTGCGGGAGTACAGGACAATTCCGCCGACGCCCGCCGCCACCACGCCGCCGCCGATGAGCAGTGTGCGCACCGACATTCCGCCGCTCGCGCTCATCGCATCGCCGAGACCGCCTGCCGCGGCGATGGCGCCACCCGCCCAGTCATCCTCGCGTAGAGCGGGTTCGACGGCGTCGACCCGGATGCTCTCCGCTTCATCGGAGGTGATGTCCTCGAGGCTGTCCGAGGCGATGAGAGCGTATTCGCGGTCGACGGTGGCGACAGCCAACAGTGCGTCCCGGTCGGCGAGCGAGGAGGCCTGCGCGGTGCGATCGGCCCACGGTCCTGCGCCGAGACCGTCGAAGTCGGCGACATAGACCACCCACAACCGCACCTTGTGCTCGTCGTAGAGCTGATCGATCGCGGCCTCGACCTCGGTTCGCTGATCCTCGTCCAGCGCGCCCACGTTGTCCGTCACCTGAGTGGGTAACCGGAAGGGTGCATCGGCGGACGCGACCGCCGGTCCCCACAGGATCGTCACCACACCGAGGACGGCCGCGACCGCACCCAGGACCGAAAACCGTCGAGCGGGTGGAGCGAGGAATCGTCGGCGGGACGACGGCAACTGCTCGAGTGGCGATGCGACTGGCATGGCAGCAAATCTATCCGGTGTGGCGAGTCGTCAGCGGGACACTTCGACGGCAGCTGGCAGAATCGGGGAGTGAATACTGCACCGAGCCGTGAACGCCACGACCTGCCGCGCGCCGAGGCGCGTCTGGGTTTCGTCGGCACGTTCGCGCGGTGGACCCGCCGGGTGATCGTCGGAGTGGTCCTGATCGCCGTCGCCCTCGTGTTCGGCACGGCAGTGCGCGTGTGGCAGGTGGCGCGAATCGACGACAGCTCGAGCGCCGACGCCATCGTCGTCCTGGGAGCCGCGCAGTACTCGGGGACCCCGTCATCGGTATTCGAGGCCCGACTCGAACAGGCCTACAAGCTGTACGAACAAGGCGTGGCTCCCGAGGTCATCACCGTCGGCGGGAAGCAGGAGGGTGACGAGTACACGGAGGCGGCATCGGGTAAGAACTACCTGATCTCGCGCGGGGTCCCGGCCGACAGCATCACCGCGGTGGAGGAGGGGTCCGACACGTTGCTGAGCATCGAGGCCGTCAGCGAAACCATGGGGGAGCAGGGCATCAACTCGGCGGTCCTGGTCAGCGACCCCTGGCATTCACTGCGCACCCGCACGATGGCGCGCGACGCCGGACTCGATGCCTGGACTGCGCCCACCCGGCAGGGCCCCGCCGTCTTCACGCGCGAATCGCAGCTACACGGGATTGCGCGTGAAACCGGGGCCCTGATCTGGTACCAGCTCACTCACTTCTCCGCGGACTTCCCCTACACGGCAGGACAATGATGGCCGGATACTCGACTCCCGACGTCGCACGGCGCGTCTCCGAGCCGCCCAAACGGGCCGGTCTGCCGGGGAGCCAAATCGCCGCGGCCCAGCACCGCTCCGATTTCTCCCGGGACCGCGCCCGCGTGCAGCACTCCGCGGCGTTACGCCGGCTCGCGGACAAGACACAGGTGGTGGGACCGAGGGACGGTGACACACCCCGTACCCGGTTGACTCATTCGATCGAGGTCGCGCAGATCGGGCGGGGAATTGCGGACGGACTTGGATGTGACCCCGATCTGGTGGATCTCGCGGGGCTCGCGCACGACATCGGCCACCCGCCCTACGGACACAATGGTGAGAAGGCGCTCGACGAGGTGGCGGCGAGCTGCGGTGGTTTCGAAGGTAACGCCCAGAATCTGCGAATCCTGACCAGCCTCGAACCCAAGGTCCTCGATCCCTCGGGCGCCAGCGCCGGACTCAACCTCACGCGCGCGGCACTGGATGCGGCAATCAAGTATCCGTGGACGAGGCCTCGGCCGGGTGCCAAATTCGGGGCCTACGACGACGACGCCGAAGTGCTGATCTGGGTGCGCGAGGGCGCACCGGAGAATCGTCGGTGCCTCGAGGCGCAGGTGATGGACTGGGCCGACGACGTGGCGTATTCGGTTCACGACGTCGAGGACGGGGTGATCGCCGGGCGCATCGATCTGCGTGCCCTCGCCGACCCGGTGGAACAGCGGGCGCTGGCGGAATTGGGTGTTTCCGAGTTCCCTGGGCTGATCGTCGACGATCTCGTCGAGGCGGCGCATCGGCTCAGCCTGTTGCCTGTGGTGGTGGAGGTGGGCAGCTACGACGGAACGCTGACCAGCGCCGTCGCGTTGAAGAATCTGACCAGCGAGTTGGTCGGCCGTTTCGCCACCGCCGCAATCAGCGGCACGCGGAAGGTCAACGGGGACGAGCCGCTGGCCCGGTACGACGCGGACCTGGTGATCCCCCCGGTGGTGGCCTCCGAAGTGGCCCTTCTGAAAACCGTTGCGCTGTATTACGTGATGTCCGACTCCGGTCACAAGGCGCGTCAGGAGCGGCAGCGCGACCGCATTCACCGAGTGGCCGAATGGCTCCTGGCCACCGCTCCGGCGGGACTCGACCCCCTGCTGTTGCCGGCATGGGACAAGGCCGGCGACGATTCCGCGCGGGTCCGGGTGATCGTCGACCAGATCGCCTCGTACACCGAGAGCAGGCTCGAACGCGTCGACAAGGCCAGCCTGGGAGCGCAAGCGAGCTGGGGCTGACGAGAAACGGACCAATCCGCTTGCTCCGGTGCTACGAATACGGTGCGAGAGCGCTCACACCACCTGCAGGGAGCCCGGATGAAGTCTGTACTGCGCAAGATCATCGGCTCGACGTCCGCTGCCCTGGCGGTTGCGGTCGGCGCCGCTGTGCTTGCCGCTCCGAACGGGCACGCCGCCCCGGCGTATCCGTTCGCCGACCCCGACCCGTTCTACAACGCGCCCGCCGATGTCGGTACACGTGCCGACGGTGACGTACTGGCCGGCAGGTCCGTCGCCGCGACCGGTTTCCCGACGGCCGAGGCCTGGCAGATCCAGTACAAATCCACCAACTCGGCCGGCGTCCCGATCGCCGCCGTCACCACGGTGCTCGTGCCCCGCGGCGCTCCCGCGAACCGGCCCCTCGTCTCATACCAGCCGTTCGTCAATTCGCTCGGATTGCAGTGCGCGCCGTCGCATCAACTGTTCGTCGGCGGACTGCAGGAGACACCGGCCCTCAACGCTCTCCTCGCGCGCGGATGGGCTGTCGCGGTGCCCGATCATCTCGGGCCGTCCAGCGCATACGGTGCGGCGAAGCTGGGCGGACGGCTGGTCCTCGACGGGATCCGGGCAGCGCAGCGGCTGCCGCAGACCGGTCTGGGCGCCGGCCCGGTCGGATTGGCGGGCTACTCCGGTGGTGCCATGGCAACGAACTGGGCGGCGGCACTCGCGCCGACCTACTCGCCCGAGCTGAACATCGTGGGCGCAGCCCAGGGCGGTACGCCGGTGAACATCGGCGAATTGGCCGACCGGTTGGGCGGCGCCCCCTCGGACGCCTTCGGTCTGGGTTTTGCGGCCGCCATCGGACTCGAACGCGAGTACCCGACGCGCTCGCCCCTGGGAAACGGCCTCAACGACGAGGGTCTCGAGCTCCGCGACCGGATGAGCAACCTGTGTACCGATTCGATCCTGGCTGCCGGTGCCGGCAGGTCGCTGGCCGAACTCACCGACGGTCCGAGCATCCTCACCGATCCCTCGGGACGGTCGGTCATGGATGAGAACAGTGTGCAGCTGTACCCGGGCGTGCCGAGAACGCCGATGTACGTCTGGCACGGCAGTGCGGATCCGCTGGTGAACATCGGGCCGGTACGCGAGACCGTCGACAAGTACTGCGCGCAGGGCGCGAGGGTTCAGTTCGACGTGATCCCGGGCGCCGACCACGGCACCGCCACCGTGCTCGGCGTGGGGCCGGCGTTCAGCTACCTCGGTGACCGGTTCGCGGGGATTCCGGCGCCGTCGAACTGCTGATTCCGAGTCGGAAATTGCGGCCCCGGCGGAGCGCCTAGACTGTGAGCCGTGGCTGGCAGAATCCCTGATCGAGACGTTGCGGCCATTCGCGAGCGCACCCGCATCGAGGACATCGTGGGGGAGTACGTGTCCCTCAAGCGTGCCGGCGGTGACTCGATGAAGGGCCTGTGCCCGTTCCACGACGAGAAGTCGCCGTCGTTCCATGTTCGGCCCAATCACGGGCACTATCATTGCTTCGGCTGTGGTGAGGGCGGCGACGTCTACTCGTTCCTGCAGAAGATCGACCACATCAGTTTCGTCGAGGCTGTCGAGCAGCTGGCTGATCGCCTGAACTACTCGATCTCGTACGAGGGTGGCGGCACGTCCGTCCAACGCGACCGCGGCACTCGTGCGCGGCTGGTGGCGGCCAATGCGGCCGCCCAGGAATTTTATGCAGCGCGTCTGCAGGAACCGGACGCGCAGGCGGCCCGCGACTACCTGACGGAGCGCAACTTCGACGCGCACGCCGCGCAGCAGTTCGGTTGCGGCTACGCGCCCGACGGCTGGGACGTACTCACGAAGCATCTGCTGGGCAAGGGTTTCGACGTCAAGGAGCTCGAGGCGGCGGGGCTGTCGAAGGCCGGCCGCCGCGGTCACATCGATCGCTTCCATCGCCGCCTGCTCTGGCCGATCCGCAACCTGTCGGGCGACGTCATCGGCTTCGGTGCGCGCAAACTCTTCGATGACGACACGATGCCGGGGAAGTATGTGAACACCCCGGAAACCATGCTGTACAAGAAGTCTCAGGTGCTCTTCGGTCTGGATCTCGCCAAGCGCGACATCGCCAAAGGGCATCAGGCGGTCGTGGTCGAGGGCTACACCGATGTGATGGCGATGCACCTCGCCGGGGTGAAGACGGCCGTTGCCGCCTGCGGAACCGCGTTCGGTGAGGACCACCTCGCCATGCTGCGTCGTCTTTTGATGGACGACAGCTATTTTCGCGGCGAGATCATCTACACGTTCGACGGCGACGCAGCCGGGCAGGCCGCGGCGATGAAGGCTTTCGAAGGCGATCAGAAGATGGCCGGGCAAACCTTCGTGGCCGTCGCCCCCGATGGTATGGACCCGTGCGAACTGCGGCAGAAGTCCGGTGACGCGGCTGTCCGCGATCTGGTGGCGCGCCGGACACCGATGTTCGAATTCGTGGTCAAGTCGATCCTCACCGAGCACGACCTCGAGACCGCTGAGGGGCGTGTGGAGGCGCTGCGCCGCACGGTGCCGGTGGTGGCTCAGATCAAAGAAGCGACGCTGCGTGACAGTTACGCCGTCCAGCTGTCCGGCTGGGTGGGCTGGGACGATATCGCCGCCGTTCGTCAGCGGGTGCGCGACGAGGCGCGCAAGCGGGCGTCGACGCGGGGTTCGGTGCCTGCTCCGCCGCGCCGCAAAGCGGGCAGGGACGACAGCGATGCGCCGCAGCTTCCGGTGGGCCTGTCCCGTCCCCGGCCCAACGACCCCACGCTGTGGGCGCAGCGGGAGGCGCTGAAGAGCGCGCTGCAGCACCCGTCGATCGCCGGCACGGTGTTCGACTCACTGCCCGTCGAGACCTTCACCCATCCGGCGTACGTGATGATCCGCGAGTCGATGATCTCAGCCGGTGGAACCAGTGCCGGCCTCGGCGGCGGCGAATGGGTCGACGCCGTCAGCCGGGGAGTGGGAGACATCACAGCGGCGTCGCTCGTCTCCGAGCTCGCCGTCGAGCCGCTCCCCGTCGAAGAAGATCGAGTGCCCCGATACATTTCGGGCGTGCTCGCACGCCTGCAAGAGGTGTGGGTCGGTGAACAGGTGGCCGAGCTCAAGTCCAAGCTCCAGCGCATCTCCCCGGCCACCGAATCGGACGAATTCCACTCGCTCCTCGGCGACCTCGTCGCGTTGGAGCAGTACCGCCGCAGCCTCCTCGATCAGGCGATCGGCGACACCACCAGAGACGGGATGGTCGGCTGACCGCCTGCGGCGCTCACCGGTTCTTCAACTGCTCGTGGGGGACGAACACCGTGGTGTCCTCGTCGATCGGCTTCATCGGCTCGAGTTTGGGCTGCGTGTTCAGCGAATCGGACAGCTTCTGACGCGACACCTGCAACACCTTCTTGGTGGCCGGACTGGTGGCCACAGCCCTCGTCGCCCGGCTGATCTGTTCGTAGCGTGCACGTCCCGCCCGCGTACCCAGCACGTACCCCGCCGCGATACCGATCAACAACCGCATCATTCCCGCTTCCTCCCGGTGCACATCGACCGTCCCCATCCTGCCTGATACGTCGACAGGCAGCCGATTTGGTACTGGGGTAGGGCTATGCGCTACAGTTTCTCAGGCGTCGCCGGGAACGGCGAAGCACAGCAGAATAATCCCCTGTAGCTCAATTGGCAGAGCTTCCGACTGTTAATCGGACGGTTGCTGGTTCGAGTCCAGCCGGGGGAGCAACGAAACCCCCGCCCGGATCTTCCCGGGCGGGGGTTTCTGCTGTCCCGGGCCAATCCCGATCGGTGTGCGTGCCAGGCGAGTACATTCCCGCTGTATCGGCAGCAAACGACCGCGGGGTGTGCGATGAGCGAGGACGGCGGCCAATCGGAGCGGACCCGGTCAGCCGGAGGCATCGGTCCGCGCGACGCCCCACGCTGGCTGCGACCGGCCGTCTTCTACGTGCTCCTCGCCGTCGCCGCCTACCAGATGTCGGGCTGGCTGTTCCACAACCTGCGAGGCTTCCTGGGACTGCTGTTCCTCGCGTGGTTGTTCAGCATCACCATCGAGCCGGTCGTCGATTGGATGGCCTCTCGGGGTGTCCGCCGGGGCGCCGCCACCGGACTGGTTCTGTTCGCACTGTTCGTCGCGGCCATCGCCTTCCTGGCCCTGTTCGGAACGCTGCTCGCTCAGCAATTGGCCCAGCTGCTGAAGGCACTGCCCGGCGCGCTCTCCTCGGTCACCGAATGGTCCAATCGTGTTCTCGACACCGATTTCGCGACTGGCGACGACTTGATTCATCTCACCCCCGACACCATCCGCGACCTTGCGCAGCGTTTCACCCCAGGGGTTCTGGGCGTCTTGTCCTCGCTACTCGGCGTCGTGTTCCAGATGCTGACGCTGCTGTTGTTCGTGTTCTACATGTCGGCGCAGGGCCCCACCCTCCGCCGGACGATGTCGAGCTGGTTCCCGGCACGGCAACAGCGCGTCATCTCCACGGTCTGGGAGATCTCCGTCGAGAAGACCGGCGGATACATGGTGTCGCGACTGATCCTCGCCGCGGTGAGTGCAGTCGCCACCGGAATCTTCCTCGTGATCATCGGCGTCCCCTATTGGCTGCCGCTCGCGCTGTGGACCGGGGTCGTCTCGCAGTTCGTCCCCACCCTGGGCACATATCTCGCCATTGCCCTGCCGGCGATCATCGCGGCGGCGGCCCAGCCGATCGACGGCGTGTGGGTAGTGGTGTTCGGAACGGTCTATCAGCAAGTCGAGAACTACATCCTTCACCCGCGGATCACCTCGCGGACGGTGTCGATCCACCCTGCGGTCGCATTCGGATCGGTCATCGTCGGCGCGTCGCTGTTCGGCGCGGTCGGGGCACTGATCTCCGTTCCCGTGGTGGCGGCGATCCAAGCGCTGGTCGAAACCTACGGGCGACGTTACGAACTCGTCGCCGACGAGAGACCGATCGACCCAGGGCAGTCCGACGAAGGGCAGACCGACCAAGGACAGTCGACAGTCACCTCAGTCGAACAGCGCGAACACGCGCGCGACGAAAAAGGCCGCGATCCCCAGGACGAGTAGGCCGACCAGCACGAAAGTGAGCACCGGCAAACTGCGTCCCGGCATCGGTTGAGGATGAGACAAGCCAGAGGTCTGCCCCGCGTCGGGTGGTGTATCCCCAGCGGGAACGCCACCGCCCTCGTCGAGTGCGGGTGCATCATCCGGGTCCGGTCCTGGATTCTGAGTGCTCACCTTGCTCCCTTCACGAACCGCGATCATGTAGCGACGACGGCTGACAGCAGAGGTACCCGCGACCGAGTCATCCCACACACCGAGCGCCACGACCGGCAGCCGAAGCGGGGCGACTCGAAAGCCCAAGGCGACAAGGACGCGACGCCGCGGGACACCCGAAATTCGCGCCGCATCCCGCCTGCCACCTCACGGCGGCGGCACGGTAACATCGGCTCGCCGCAGTCCGGACATGCCGCGGCGATGGGGCGGTAGCTCAGTCGGTTAGAGCCGTGGACTCATAATCCATTGGTCGCGGGTTCGAGCCCCGCCCGCCCCACCCCTTTCACTGTGGCGCGGAATTCGTGACCGGCGCCCGGAATTCCCTGCCACAGCGATGAGCCGATCGCCTGCGTCCGAGCCGTGGTCGCGGATAGAATCGGGTTTCTGCGCTGGACCGGGGGGGCTCTCGGATTGGAGCTGATCTCGGATGGCCGATCAGGCGAAACTCCTCGACTATTTGAAGCGGGTCACCGCAGAGCTTTATCAGGCGCGGGCGAAGTTGCGCGAGGCCGAGGGGGTCAGTCGCGAACCGATCGCCGTCATCGGAATGGGCTGCCGGTTCCCTGGCGGGGTGCGGTCACCGCAGGATTTGTGGCGCCTGGTGGAATCGGGTTCCGATACCGTCACCGAGTTCCCCGAGGACCGCGGCTGGGAGCTGGCGGATCTCTACGATCCGAAAGCCGAGCAGGCCGGCAAGACGTACACGGTGCAGGGCAGCTTCCTCGACGATCCCGCGGGCTTCGACCCGGAGGTCTTCGGCATCTCGCCCCGCGAAGCGCTGGCCATGGACCCGCAGCAGCGACTTCTTCTCGAAACGAGCTGGGAAACGTTCGAACATGCCGGCATCGATCCGCGGTCCATGCATGGTCGCCAGGTCGGCGTCTTCACCGGGTTGTCGGGAATCGACTATGCGGCGCGGGCGGGCGGCATGCCGCCCGAGGACCTCGAGGGGTACTTCATCACCGGCAACGCCATGAGCGTTGCCTCCGGCCGGGTGGCGTACAGCTTCGGCCTCAGCGGACCGGCGATCACGGTCGACACCGCCTGCTCTTCGTCGCTGGTCTCCATCCACCTCGCCATGCAAGCGCTGCGCAGCGGTGAGTGCGAACTGGCTCTGGCGGGCGGCGCGACCGTGATGTCGACCCCCGCGGTGTTCGTCGAGTTCAGTCGCCAGCGCGGACTGGCCCGCGACGGGCGGTGCAAGGCGTTCTCCGCCGCGGCAGACGGCACGGCGTGGGGTGAAGGCGCGGGGATAGTGGCGTTGGAACGTCTTTCCGACGCAGAGCGCAATGGTCGCCGGATCCTGGCCGTCATCCGCGGCAGTGCAGTGAACCAGGATGGCGCGAGCAACGGCCTGACCGCTCCGAACCGGCAGGCCCAGGAGCGGGTGATAGGGCAGGCACTGTCCAACGCGGGGCTGGGACCGGCGGACGTCGACGCGGTCGAAGCGCACGGAACCGGCACCAAGCTGGGCGATCCGATCGAGGCATCGGCCCTGCTGGCCGGCTACGGCCGGAATCGTCCCGTCGACCAGCCGCTGTGGCTGGGCTCGGTGAAGTCCAATCTCGGACACACCCAGGCCGCCGCCGGCGTTGCCGGCGTGATCAAAATGATCATGGCGATGCAGCACGGGGTTCTCCCGCAGACGCTGCACGTCGACCGGCCGACCCCGCACGTCGACTGGTCGGCCGGTGCAGTGTCGCTGCTCACCGAGCAACGGAAGTGGCCCGAGGTCGATCGGCCCCGCCGGGCAGCGGTGTCGTCGTTCGGCATCAGCGGCACCAACGCCCATGTCATTCTCGAGCAGCCCCCGACGATTGAGCCGGTGAACAGCGGATCACCTTCTCCCGCAGAGGAAGTCGTGGCGTGGTGTGTGTCCGGGCACACCGAACCCGTGCTGCGCACCCAGGCCGCGAAGTTGCGCGAATACGCCGCAGACCATCCCGAACTGACGCCTGCCGCGGTAGCCGGCGCACTGCTCGGCTCACGTGCCACCTTCGACTACCGGGCCGCGGTGATCGGGGCGGAGCCGCAGGTGCTGCTGGCCGGCCTCGACGCGCTGAGCCGAGGTGTGCCCAGCCCTCACGTGGTCAGTGGCGTGGCCTTGGAAGCCGGCGACCGGCCGGTGTTCGTCTTTCCCGGGCAGGGCTCGCAATGGGTGGGGATGGCCACAGAGCTACTGGATTCTTCGCCGGTCTTCGCCGACAGTGTGCAGGAGTGTGCCGACGCACTTGCCCCCTTCACGGACTTCTCACTGCTCGAGGTACTGCGGGATCGAGATCCGGCCTCACTGGACCGGGTCGATATCGTGCAGCCGGCGCTGTTCGCGATGATGGTCGGTCTCGCGCAGTTGTGGCGTGCACACGGCGTCGACCCGGCGGCGGTGGTCGGTCACTCGCAGGGCGAGATCGCGGCCGCCTACGTCGCCGGCGCACTGAGCCTGTCCGACGCGGCGTTGGTCGTCGCGGCGCGCAGCAAGGTGATCGCCGCATCGGCCCGGCGTGGCGGTGGGATGGCCTCGCTGGCATTGCCGCACGACAGCGTGCGGGAGAAGATCCAATCCTGGTCCGGTGCCATCGAGGTGGCGGCGATCAACGGCCCGACCGCGACGGTGGTCTCAGGTCCCGTCGATGCCCTCGACATCCTCGTCGGGCAGGTGCAGGGCGACGGCGTCCAAGCAAGGCGGATCGCGGTGGAATACGCCTCCCATTGCGCCGACGTTTCGGTGCTGCGCCAACCGATTCTCGACGCCCTGGCCTCGATCGAGCCGCACCGGTCACAGATTCCCTTCTACTCGTCGGTGTCAGGTGGTGCGTTGGACGGCAGCGCGCTCGACGCAGACTACTGGTACCGGAATCTGCGCCGCACGGTTCGATTCGAACAAGCGACGAGAGCCCTTGTGGCAGAGGGATATCGATTCTTCGTGGAGTCGTGTGGCCACCCTGTCCTGACCGTGCCGTTGCAGGAAACGCTCGAGGCGGCGGGCGTCGCCGGACGAGCCATCGGCACCCTGAGGCGCGACAATGCAGGCCTGCGCCAGTTCACCGCCGCACTCGCCGAAGCCCAGGTACACGGAGTGCACGTCGAGTGGGACCGGGTGCGGTGGGCTCACCGCGACGATCGGCAGCAGTGGGTCGACCTGCCCACGTACGCCTTTCACCACCGCCGCTACTGGCTGGAAAGTTCGGTGCCGCACGGCGATGTGGCATCGGCGGGCATGGAGACCGGGGGACACCCGATGCTCGGTGCGTCGGTCGAACTCGGCGACGGGCGTGGCGCTGTGTTCACGGGAGTGCTGTCGCCGCACCGTGTTCCGTGGCTGAGTGATCACGCGGTGAACGGCACGGTCATCCTGCCGGGCACGGCTTTCGTGGAGCTCGCCCTGCACGCAGGAAGCCGTGTCGCGTGCGGACGGCTCGAAGAACTCACCATCGAGGCGCCCTTGATGATCCCCGGCGACGGTGAGGTGGCCGTGCAGGTGAGCGTGCTCGCCGACGGCGAGGCCGGCCATTCGACGGTGTCGATACATTCTCGACCCGCGGATGCGTCGGGGGATGCTCCGTGGACCCGGCATGCCACCGGCGTCCTCACCGCGGACGTGGACAGCGCCGACTCCCCAGAGGAGTGGCCGCCGGCCGATGTCACACCGATCGACGTCAGAGGGCTGTACGAAGTGCTCGACGACGCCGGCTACGGGTACGGCCCGATGTTCCGGGGGTTGCGGGCAGCGTGGCGCCGCGGTGACGAGCTGTTCGGCGAGGTGCGGCTGGGCGGAGAGGACCCGGCCGCTGCTGTGGCGGGATACGGGATTCATCCGGCCGTGCTCGACGCCGCGCTGCACGTTATCGCGTTCGGAGTCGCAGACACCGGCGCACGCGACGTCCGGCTGCCGTTCGCCTGGGGGACAGTGCAACTGCACGCGGTAGGCGCAACCGCCTTGCGCGTGCACATCACCACCATCGGGCCCGAGCGATATCGGGTATCGGCGTACGACTCCGCCGGCAAGTCGGTGCTGACCGCGGACTCGTTGGCGCTCCGGCCGCTGGGAGCAGCCGGGGTGCCACCCGCCGGGGCCGGCGAAAGCCTCTACCGCGTGGAGTGGATGCCCGTCGGTGCCTCCGCTGCGGCCCCGGCCGAGCTGCTGCCCCTCGCGGAGGCGCTCTCCGGAGCCGATCCCGACGGCCGCGTGCTGTGGCTGGCCGGTGAACCGGGTGATCAGTCGGACGTGCCGAGGCGGGCGCACGCCGTCGCCGAGTCGACCCTCCGGGCGGTCCAGTCCTGGCTCCGGGACGAGCGCCTCGCCGAGACCCATCTACTGGTCACGACCCGGCTGGCGGTAGCCGTCCGCGACGACGAACCGATCGACAACATCTCTGCCGCGCCCGCGTGGGGGCTGATCGGGGCGGTGCAACACGAGCATCCGGACCGCATCACCCTGGTCGACCTGGACATGCAGCCCGCCGACCTGTCCGATCCCGCGCTGTTGTCCATGGCGCTGGGGTGCAACGAACCTCAGCTGGCCATCCGCGAAGGGGTGCTGCTGGCACCCATGCTCGCCGCGGCAGCGCCCGCCGCGGCGGCGCCCGACGCGGGACCGGCACCCTTCGGTCCGGCCGGCACGGTCATGATCACAGGTGGGACCGGGACTATCGGCAGACTGATCGCGCGCCACCTCGTGGCGCGGTATGGGGTCCGCCGGCTGGTGCTGACGGGCCGGCACGTCCTCGATGCCGAGAGCGCGGCCCGATTGCGAGAGGAGGTTGCCGAGCCGGGTGTCGAGATCCGTGCGGTCGCCTGCGACGTGGCCGACCGCGCAGCTGTGGCGGACCTGCTCGCCGACATTCCCGACCTGTCCGGCGTCATCCACGCTGCCGGTGTGCTCGAGGATGCCACCGCCGCCGCCGTGACCCCGCAGCAATTACACGCCGTTCTGCGTCCCAAGGTGGACGGTGCCTGGCATCTGCACGAACTCACCCGCGACCGCGAGTTGTCGGCATTCGTGCTGTTCTCCTCTGCGGCGGGAGTGCTCGGTGGCGCCGGCCAAGCGAATTATGCAGCGGCGAACGTCTTCCTCGACGCACTCGCGCAGCACCGCCGCCTCCGCGGACTGCCGGCGATCTCCATGGCCTGGGGATTGTGGGACCGTCCGAGTGGGATGACGTCCCATCTCAATGCGGCCGACCTCGACCGGTTGCAGCGCACCGGCATCGACACCCTCAGCCCGGAGTCGGGGCTTGCGCTGTTCGACGCGGCGCTTGCCGTCAATCGTCCGTTGATCGTGCCGATACGGCTGTCGGCGCGTTCCTCGAAGTCCGACGGTGAGTCGGTGCCGCCCATCCTGCGCCGCGTGCTGGGTATCCGTCACCGCCGCGCTGCCGCCGCCGACGCGCCGACGGGCCTGGCCGACGAATTGCGCGCACTCGGTCCCGCAGAGCGGCACAGCCGGGTGCTGGACATCGTCACCACCCACGTTGCGGCCGTACTCGGGCATGAGGGGAAGGAAGCGATCGACCCGGAACGGGCGTTCAAGCAACTCGGTTTCGACTCGCTGACCGCCGTGCAACTGCGAAATCAACTGGCCACTGCCACCGGCGTGCGGCTCGCGGCGACAGTCGTTTTCGACCATCCCACTGCTGACGCGCTGACTCAGGAGTTGGTCGCGCGACTTCTCGGCAGTTCTGCTGCTCCGCAACCGGCCCAGAAAGCGCGAACCCGCAGAGACGACGACCCGATTGTCATTGTCGGAATGGCGTGTAGATATCCGGGGAATGTGTACGGCCCGGACGACTTGTGGCGGCTCGTCCGCGACGGTCACGACGCGGTGGGGGCGTATCCCGACAATCGAGGCTGGAATCTCGACGAGGTGTACGACCCGGACCCGGATCGCAGCGGCACAACGTATATGAGCGAAGGGGGGTTCCTCTACGACGGGGACGAATTCGACGCCGCATTCTTCGGAATCAGTCCGCGCGAAGCCGTCGCGATGGACCCCCAGCACCGCTTGCTGCTCGAGTGTGCCTGGGAAGCGTTGGAAGCGGCGGGGATACGGCCCGATTCCCCCGACCTCACCGACACCGGCGTGTACGTGGGGATGATGGGCGGTGACTACGGGTTCCACCTGATGAGCCAACGCAATGTCGATGCCGAGGGCTATCTGATGACCGGCACCAGCAACAGCGTGGCCTCCGGTCGGATCTCGTACTCTCTCGGATTCACCGGTCCCGCAGTCACCGTCGACACGGCCTGCTCCTCGTCGCTGGTGGCCATGCATCTCGCGGCGCGGGCGCTGCGCGACGGCGAATGTACTCTCGCGCTGGCCGGTGGAGCGACGCTGATGGCTACGCCCGGTGTTCTCGTCGAGTTCAGCCGCCAGCGAGGGCTCGCCGCGGACGGGCGGTGTAAACCGTTCTCGGATCGGGCCGATGGCACAGGGCTCAGTGAAGGCTCGGGGATGGTGGTGCTCGAGCGGCTCAGCGACGCAGAACGCAACGGTCACCAGGTATTGGCGATCGTCCGAGGATCGGCGGTCAACCAGGACGGTGCCTCCAATGGGTTGACCGCACCGAACGGGCCGTCGCAGGAGCGGGTGATCCGCCAAGCGCTGGCCAATGCCGGGGTCGGCCCCGCCGACGTCGACGCCGTGGAAGCACACGGTACCGGCACGACGCTCGGTGACCCGATCGAAGCGCAGGCACTGCTGGCTGCGTACGGGCAGGAGCGGGACGGACGGCCGCTGTGGCTCGGGTCGGTCAAGTCGAACATCGGCCATTCTCAGGCGGCGGCGGGCGTGGCCGGTGTGATCAAGATGGTGATGGCCATGCGGCACGGGGTGCTGCCCCCGAGTTTGCACGGTGATGCCCCGACGCGGCACGTCGATTGGACGGCGGGTGAGGTCTCTCTCCTGGGCGAATCGGTTGCCTGGCCGGAGACGGGACACCCCCGCCGGGTCGGGGTTTCGTCGTTCGGCATCAGCGGCACCAATGCGCACATGATCCTGGAGCAGCCGGCCGGCTCGGCCACGCCGAAGGTCTCGCCCCCGTCGGCATCGCCGTTGGTCTGGGTGATCTCCGGAAAGACAGGGGAGGCACTACGCGCGCAGGCCGCACGGTTGACCGCCTTCCTCGATCGCGATGACGCGGAACTCCCGGATCCCGCCGACCTCGCCTACTCGCTGGCCACCACTCGATCCGGTTTCTCCCACCGCGCCGCCGTGGTCGGGGAAACGCTGACCGAGCTGCGCGACGGTCTGGCTCGCATCGCCCTGGGCCGACCGGGCGGCAACGTCCTCAGCGGGACGAGTTCTCGCGGCAAGACGGCGTTCATGTTCACTGGCCAGGGCGCGCAACGGATCGGGATGGGCCGCGGTCTCTACGGTGCCTACCCGGTGTTCGCCCGGGCCCTCGACGAAGTCTGCTCCGCTCTCGACGAGCATGTGGAAAGCGCTGTCCGACAGGTGATGTGGGACGAATCCGACGGTGGCGCCGCAAAGCTCGACAGTACCGAATACACCCAACCGGCGCTGTTCGCGGTGGAGGTCGCGCTCTCCCGGTTGCTGCGGGACTGGGGTATCACCCCTGACTACCTGATCGGTCATTCGATCGGAGAGATCACCGCAGCACACGTCGCGGGAGTGTTCAGCCTGCCCGATGCCGCCGCCCTGGTGGGTGAGCGCGGACGGTTGATGCAGTCCACCCGTCCGGGCCGGATGATCGCGGTACGGGCACGCGCGGACGACGTCGTGGCGCAGCTCGACGGCCGGGTCGATCTCGCGGCCGTGAACGGTTCCGAGTCGGTGGTGCTCGCGGGCAGCGAGCACGACATCGACGCCGCCGCAACCGAGCTGTCCGCCGCGGGCATGAAGACGACGAGCTTGCGGGTGGAGCGAGCCTTCCATTCGACCCTGATGGAACCCATCCTCGACCAGTTCGTCTCCGTCGTGTCGAGGCTGACCGCGCAGCCACCGAAAATTCCGGTCGTCTCCAACGTGACCGGGCGGATCTCCTCCGCCGAGGAGCTCACGTCCCCGAGATACTGGGCGCAGCACATCCGCCAACCCGTGCTGTTCGCCGACGGCATTGTGGCCCTGGACGATCTGGGCGTCACCCGACTCGTCGAAGTAGGTCCCGGCGCAGCCTTGGCCGCGAACGCCGCGGAGGTCGTCCCGACTGCATTCGCTGCACTGCCCGGACGCGGCGACGAGGCGCACGAAATCATGGAAGTCGTCGCGGCGGCCTATGTGTCGGGTGTCTCGGTCGACTGGGAGCGGGTGATGCCGGGTCGTAGCCGGGTATCTCTGCCCACCTACGCATTTCAGCGCCGTTCCTTCTGGCCGTCCGCGGCGGCGCGTAACGCCGGCGATCCGACGGAGCTGGGGCTGAGCCCGGCGGATCATCCACTGCTCGGCGCGGCGGTGACACTCGACGACGACGCGACGTTGTTCACCGGACAGCTCTCGCTGCACCGGGATTCATGGCTCGTGCCGCCGCGGGCCGAAGACGGTAGCCCATCTACGGCCGACGATTCGCACACGGTAATGCCCGCAGTGCTGGTCGAGCTCACGTTGCACGTAGCCCATCACGTCGGTCTGGACCATATCGACGAACTCACGCTGCACCACCCACTGACCCTTCCGGCGTCGGGGCTGGCCTCACTTCGCGTGCTGGTGTCGCCGAACAACGACACCGGCGGCCGCACCGTCACCATTTCGTCGAACGTGGGTGAGGCCGGCAGCGTAGACACCTGGGTTCGGAACGCGTCGGCGACCATCGACGACGTCGTCAGCTCCGAATCGGAGGTACGGCAGCACGTTTCCGCGGACGACGATGCCGAAGTTCGCCTCGGTGAAGGCGTCGACACCAGTGGCTTCGGCATCCATCCGGAGCTGCTGCAGGCAGCGCTCGAGCCCCTCCTCGGAGGCGACGGCTGGCCACTCACATGGTCGGGAATCCGTCTGCACACCGTCGGTGCGGAGGCAGTATCGGTACGTTTCTCGACGACCGAGGACGGGCGATACCGCATCGTCACTGCGGACCCCGAGGGTTCGCCTGTGTTGACCATCGATGGGCTGAAAGTGGTGCCGCGGGCAGTCGGCAGGGAAGGAGCGGGCCGCTCGGCAGGCCTGCCGCTGCACCGGCTCACGTGGATTCCGGTCGAGGGCGGAGCGTCCGAGCCGGTCCTCGGCCCGGCGGCCATCCTCGGCGCAGAGGGATTCGGCGACGACGGGATCGGTTCCACCTTGCCGAACTATCCCGATATGGCGGCATTGCGGGCCGCACGGGAGTCGCTGCCCGACGGAGACGACCGACATCCGTGGACGGTGCTCGTCGGGTGTGGCACCGAGGGCGGAGGCGGGCCGGAAGCGACCCATGCGCTGTGTGCTCGGGTGCTGCAACTGCTGCAGTCGTGGCTCGACGACGACGAGGTTGCCGACAGCTCGCTCGTGATCGTGACCCGTGATGCGATGGTCACCGAGGACGGTCGGGACCGAGGCGATCATCTCGAGGCTGCGGCAGTGTGGGGTCTCGTCGGCTCCGCGCAGAACGAGAACCCGGGCCGGATCGTCCTGATCGACCTCGACGATGCATCGGACGCCGAATCCGCCGTTGCCGCGGCGGTGGCGAGTGGAGAACCTCAGCTGGCAGCTCGGAACAACACCTTGCTCGCGCCTCGGCTGCGGCGTCTTCGCGTCGTCGACGAATCCGGCTCGGCCCTCGATCCCCGCTCGCCCTTCGATTCTCGCGGTACCGTTCTCCTCACCGGGGGCACCGGCACCGTGGGATCACTGGTCGCTCGCCACCTGGTCACCGAGCATGGGGTCCGGCACCTGCTGTTGACCAGCCGGCGCGGACCCGACGCCGAGGGTTGCGACCAACTGCGGAGCGAACTGAGCGGCCAGGGAGCCGAGGTGAGCATCGTGGCGTGCGATACCTCCGACGAATCGGCAGTTGCCCACTTGCTGTCCCGAATACCGGAGGAGCACCCACTCACGGCTGTGATCCACGCGGCCGGAGTGATCGACGATGCCACCTTGTCCTCGCTGACCCCCGAGCGACTCGACGCCGTGCTGCGGCCCAAGGTCGACGCGGCGTGGAATCTGCATCGGCTGACCGCCACCTGCGATCTGCGCGCGTTCGTCATGTTCTCTTCACTCGCTGGAGTCCTCGGGGCGCCCGGGCAGGCGAACTACGCTGCCGCGAACATGTTCCTCGACGCGCTCGCCCGTCACCGCAACGCCCTCGGACGGCCCGCGCTGTCGATCGCCTGGGGCATGTGGGCACCGCCGAGTGCCATGACCGACAACCTCGGTGCGATCGATCTCGCTCGTGCCCGTCGCAGCGGGATGGTTCCGATGACCGCTGCCGAGGGCCTCGCTCTCTTCGACAGTGCGTTGACCGCCGGTGTGCCGACCGTGGCGGCCGCTCGGTTCGACCTGTCCGGTTCGGCCGCTCCGTACGTTCCAGCCCCGCTGCGTGGCCTGATACGGGAGGTGCGTCCGCGCGCCGCAGGTTCGGACTCGGTGGCGACCGGATCCAGCGGGTCCGGGACCTCGGATTGGGGTCAGCGCCTTGCTGATCGGTCGACGCCCGAGCAGCGGCACCTGATGCTCGAACTGGTTCGGAGTGGGGCTGCGGCCGTCCTCGGCTACGACTCTCCCGACGCGGTAGACGCCGACCAGGCGTTCAAGGAACTCGGTTTCGACTCGCTGGCCGCCGTTGCGCTCCGCAATTACCTCGGCGCCGCCACCGGCCTGCGGTTGCCGCCGACGATGGTGTTCGATCACCCCAGTCCGCGTGCCGTCGCCGAATTCCTTCGCGGAGAGCTCGTTCCGGATCCGGTGTCGGTCGCCCTGTCCGACGTCGACCGACTCCGCGCCGCCATCGCCGAGCTCGGCACCGACACCGAGGCGCGGTCGGCCGTCGCGAAACGGTTGGAGAATCTGCTGGCAGAGGTGGCTGCGCCCGAAGAGGCGCACGCCGACACGGTCGACAAGATTCACGCCGCCACCAGTGAGGAGATCCTCGATTTGATCGACCGCGGTTTGTGAACTGCCGGACTATGCAGTGTGAGCGAGGGTAGGTTCGGACGAGTGGCCAGCGAGGATCCCGATCGGCTCTCCGCCGATGACGCGCGCATCCTGGCGCTCGAATCGGCGGCAATCACCGGTCATACGCTGAAATTGATCGTCCTCGAGCCGGATACCGGACCGCTCGACCTCGACGCCCTGAGATCCTCGGTAGCGGCGCGACTTCCCGGTCGACCGCGCGCGAGGCAGCGGGTCGACACGTCGGGACCGGAGCCGCGCTGGGTCGACGCTGACGACTTCGAGATCAGCGACCATGTCCGGCGTCTGGCAGAGCCCGCCTGCGTCTCGCGGGCAGATCTGTGGCGGGCCGTCAGCAAGCTGATGTCCGAGCGACTCGATCATGACCGACCCTTGTGGACAATCGACGTGATCGGCCCACTCGGCGACGGCCGCGAAGCGATCGCGGTCCGGGTTCACCATGCGATGGCCGACGGGATCACGGCGGTCCGCTTCCTCGATGCCGTGCTCTGGGATCCGCACCCGTATCCGGACTCCGGCCAGGTGGCGCGCCCGGGCATTCGCTCGGCTGCGGCGAAGCGCTCGTGGTTCGCCGAGGCCCGGCGGATGCCTGGAGCCGTCTGGCGGGAACTCGTCTCGCGCGGGTCGCGCTCTCCTTTCGACCGCCCGATCGGTGTCTCCCGGGAGGTGGCCTTCACGGTCGCCCCGCTGGCAGAGCTGAAGTCGATCGGGAAGTCACGTCCCGACCACGCAACGGTCAACGACGTTCTCCTCGCGATCGTCGCCGGTGGGGTGCGCCGATGGCTCGGCGAAAGCGCGGTGGGGCTTCCGCGACTTCGTGCCCAGGTTCCGGTCAGCCTCCATCACCGAACGGAGAGCGCGGGGGAGTTCGGGAATCGGGACTCGTTCCTCAACATCGATCTACCGCTCGGGGAGACCGACCCGCTCGAGCGGCTCGACCGGATTGCCCGAGAGACCAGGGAGCGCAAACTCCTCGGCGATGCCGAAGAACTCTACGACCTGTTCCATGCTCTCGGGCGCACGAAGCACCTCGGCAGCGCTGTGGAGCGGCTCGCCGGGAGCGCGCGAGAATTCAGCCTGTCGATTTCGAACGTTCCAGGCCCGGCCGTACCCGTGGGGGTGGCCGGTCGCCGGGTCGAGCATCTCTTCTCCTCTTCGGAGCCGGCCGCGCACCACGCCCTCCGTATCGCCGCGATCTCGTGTGCCGGGAGCATCGGGATCGGGCTTTGCACCGACCCGGCGACGCTGCCCGATGTCGCCCGGCTTGCGGTCGCGATCGACGACTCGTACGCGGAACTGCGCACGGCGGCGATCGGGGGAGGGTGATCGCCGAACCCTACGATGACGGACATGGCGCTGCGGCGTGGGTGCCGGTTCTGGAGCGGCCGGACCGGGCGGCGTAGTGACGGCGCGTCGTTCACGGTGGAGTCGCTGGCGAAGTACTTCGCCCACGATCCGTTCCACCACCTCCACGACGTGACCCGGTAACAGTTTCGGATTCTGCAGCCCGATTCGGTAGAACGTGTTCCAATTCGGGCTGATTGTGTCTATCGTCACATCAGCAGATGCGCAGACATGAATGAAGGGTTGGAAGACACATGAAGACCAAGGGTGCGATCCTGTGGGGCCTGAACGAGCCGTGGTCGGTCGAGGAGATCGAGATCGGGGATCCGGTTGCGGGCGAGGTGCAGATTCGCATGGAAGCCGCCGGCATGTGCCACTCCGACCACCACATCGTCACCGGCTCGATGCCCATGGCATCCTTCCCGGTGATGGGCGGCCACGAAGGGTCCGGCGTCATCACCAAGCTCGGTCCGGAGGTGAAGGACCTCGAAGTCGGCGACCACGTGGTGCTCTCGTTCGTGCCTGCCTGCGGACGCTGTCCGGCGTGCTCGGCGGGACATCAGAATCTCTGTGACCTCGGGATGGGGCTCCTGAGCGGGTTGGCAATCAGTGACGGCACCTTCCGCATCCACGCGCGCGGCGAAAACGTCATTCCGATGTGCCTCCTCGGCACGTTCTCGCCCTACATGGTTGTGCATGAGACCTCGGTCGTGAAGATCGACAAGGACATTCCCTTCGACGTCGCTGCCCTCGTCGGCTGCGGAGTTCCCACCGGATGGGGTTCGGCCACGCGGATGGCGGAGGTGAAGCCGGGTGAATCCGTCGTCATCATGGGTGTCGGCGGCGTCGGTATGAGCGCCCTGCAGGGTGCGGTGGCGTCCGGAGCGCGCCAGATCTTCGCCATCGATCCCGTTCCGTGGAAGCGGGAGCAGGCGCTGAAGTTCGGGGCCACCCATGCGTTCGAGAGCGCCGCGGCCGCCATCGAGCCGATCATCGCCCTCACGAATGGGTTGATGGCGCAGAAGACGATCATCACGGTCGGGGAGATGCGCGGCGAATATGTCGAGGAAGCCCTGCTGCTCACCAGTAAGTTCGGCACCTGTGTCGTCACGGCCATGGGCGCGATGACCGACATGGACGTCAAGCTGAACCTGTTCCTCTTCTCGATGCTGCAGAAGGACCTGAAGGGCACCATCTTCGGCGGCGGAAACGCCCGGGTCGAGATCCCGAACCTGCTGGCCATGTACAAGTCGGGGCAGTTGAACCTCGACGACATGATCACCCGCACCTACACCCTCGAAGGGGTTAACGACGGGTATCAGGACATGCTCGACGGCAAGAACATTCGCGGCGTCATCCGGTACACCGAAGCCGACTGGTGACGGCTCGCCGCAGCAGACCACGGGGTGCTCTCGTAGGCTGACCGGGTGCACAGTCTCGATCAGATTGCCCGATGGCCCGTGGACAACGCTGCGGCGGTCGTCCTGTCGCGAGACGAAGGGGTGATCGGCGAGTACGGCGACCAGCAGCGCGTCTTCCCGCTCGCCTCGGTCACCAAATTGCTCTGCGCGTACGCCGTCCTGGTGGCCACCGAGGAGGGGGCCGTCGAACTCGACCAGCCCGCAGGCCCTGAGGGTTCGACGGTGCGTCACCTCCTGGCGCACGCGTCGGGCCTCGCCTTCGACGAAAACCGGGCGCAGACCACGCCGGGGCGTAGGCGAATCTATTCGAGCGCAGGCTACGAGGTGCTCGCCGAGTTCGTCACCGCCGAGACGTCGATCGACTTCGCCGACTATCTGGCCGAATCCGTCTTCGCGCCGCTGAAGATGGGGGCGTCCGCGCTCGTCGGTCCCGCCGGCCACGGCGCGGAGTCGTCGGCCGGCGACCTCGGACGCTTCGCCGCCGAGTTGCTCCGGCCGGCGCTGTTGTCGCGGGAGACGGTCGATGCGGCCACGTCGGTGCAATTTCCGGGCCTGGACGGCGTTCTGCCCGGCTACGGGTCTCAGCGCCCCAACGACTGGGGTCTGGGATTCGAGCTCCGTTCCCACAAGAGCCCGCACTGGACGGGCCTGAGCAACTCGCCGCGCACCTTCGGGCACTTCGGCCAGTCGGGCACGTTCCTGTGGACCGATCCCGCGGCGGGGCTGGCGTGTGTGGTGCTGACGGATCGCCCTTTCGGTGACTGGGCCAAGCCCCTCTGGACCGAGGTGAGCGACGCGGTGCTGGCGGAGGGCCGGCGATCATGACACACCGAATGTGCGAATCACTGGCGCAACACGGGCAACACAAGGCACACTGGTCCACCGAGCGTGCTGCACGCATCGACTGAGGCCGTTGGGGAAGACGTCCCTCGTCGAAGCAGGAGGCTGGAGTGCGCGCATTGGATCAGTTCGCGGACGCGACGGCTGGAGTTGTCTACATCCACTCGTCGCCCGCCGCGTTGTGCCCCCATATCGAGTGGGCGTTGACCGCAACCCTCGACTGCCCACCGAATCTCAAGTGGACCTCGCAGCCGGCTTCCAAAGGGGTTCTGCGCGCCACCACTAGTTGGGTCGGCCCCGTCGGCACCGCCTCGAGACTGGTCAATGCGCTTCGCGCCTGGCCGATGCTGCGATTCGAGGTGACAGAGGATGCCAGCGAAGGCGTGGACGGCGAGCGATACAGCCACGTCCCCGGCATGGGTTTGTGGCACGGTTCCACCAGCGCCAACGGCGACGTCGTCGTGGGGGAGATGCGACTCCGGGCTCTGATGGAGGCTGGCGGCGATCTCGCCGCCGAACTCGACTACGCGTTGGGCACCGCGTGGGACGAGGAACTCGAGCCCTATCGCAGCGGAGGGGAAGGGGGAGAGGTCACCTGGCTGCGCAGGGAAGTCGGCTGACCGCGGGTCATCTGGCCCGGAGAGATTTTTGCCGGAGCTTCGTGGCGGTCTATCGAGCGCCTCGACGGCGGCCGGAGAACGCGCGTGCGAATTAAGCCTGCGCCACTTCGCGCAGATAGTGGCATACCTCGTCCACCGCCTGCTTCGCCTGCGCGAACACGCCGATTTCGGTGACGAAGCCGTGGAAGACGCCGGTATGCCTCGTCAGGGAGACGGGGACGCCGTCGCGCCGCAGCCGCTTCGCGTATGCCTCGGCGTCGTCCCGAATCGGGTCGACCTCCGCGGTGATGATCAGCGCGGGCGGCAGATCACGCAGCGACTCGGCGCGCAAAGGGGCTGCGAGGTGGTTACCGCCTGGGTGGCCCACACCGACGTACTGCTCCCAGAACCAACGCGCGTCTGCGGCGCTGAGCCGTGGCGCGTCGGCGAATTCCGACCACGACGGCGCGGTGAACGTGTCGTCGACAGCGGGGTAGGCGAGCACCTGCGCCACCGGCAGGGCGCTGCCTTCATCGCGTCGGTGCAGGCACAGGGCGGCGGCGATGTTGCCACCCGCAGAGTCGCCGCCGACCGCGATCCTTCCCGGGTCGATGCCCAGGTCCGGCGCTGTCCGGGTCAGCCACACGTAGGCATCGACGCAGTCTTCGAGCGCTGCCGGGTACGGGTTCTCCGGAGCCAGGCGGTATTCCAGGGACACCACCGTCCAGCCCGACCCCGCGGCGATCGCGCGGCACAGTTCGTCGGCCCCGTCCAGGGTGCCCAGGACGAAGCCGCCGCCGTGTAGATAGACGAGGGCGGGACCGGAGCCGCCGGAGCCGCCGCCGTCCGCGCGATACACGCGGGCCCCGATCGCACCCGCACGGGTCGGCACGGTCAGTTGCTCGACATGGTCGAGCGGCGTGATCGGCGCGGCTGGTCGAGCCGTGTTCAGAAGCGTCCTGGTCTGCTCCGCGCCCAGCTCGCGTATGGGTTTCTGAAGTACGTGGGTAATCATGTGGGCCGCGGCCTTGGCCTGTTCGTCGAGCAGACTCCACCAGGCGGGGGCGTCGTCGTTCATCTCGAAACCTCGCAAGTCATTGACAAGAAGTGATCTGTACCTCACCATCGTAGTCATACGACTAAGACAAATGACTATAAGTCGAAGTTTCCTGCGGATGCACTGCTGACGGTGAACCGCACAACACGATCTTGTCGAATCGAAAGGACAACAAGATGACCGAAACGACGATCGGTCCCGCGACGCGCGGGGCTGACGCGGTCGGCGGGGTCGACATCCGGATCGAGGACGACGCGAGTCCGATCGTCCGGCTGATCGGCCGCACGATCGCCGATTCCGTCCGGACCAACGGCTCCGTTCCGAGGTCGGTGGAAGGCACAGTCGCCGTCCGCTCCCACGACACCCCGCAGGCCGCGACGATCAGCATCTCCCGCGGAGCCGTCGCGGTGTCGAGTGGTGTGTTCGTCGAGCCTGACGTCACCCTGACCGTCGACCTGAACGACCGGCTCGCTCTGGTCGAGAAGCCTGTGGGCGCAGGCGATCTCGCTGACTCGGCGCGCACCCTGCTGTCGCCGCCGCTGCCGGATTGGAAGGCCGCCGCGGATTCATTCTGGGCCGCGGCCCGGTCGGTGCCGGGTATACCGGACATGCTCATTGCGATCACGGAGGGTTCCGACGGGCTGGATCAGCACGTCGTCGGCGAGGGCGAGAGCCATTACGTCATCGCCGGCCCGCCGGAGCTGCTGGCCGGCATCTTCTCGGGCGCCGACGATCTGATCGCCGCCCTGTCCACCGGTCTGATCGGCGTGCGCGGCACATTCTCTCAGCTGTCGGTGCTGGTCGCCGCATCCTGGAAGGTTCGTTACGATGTCTGAAACTATTTCTAATGCAACGAATCCCGAGACACCGGTGCACACGGTCCGGCTCGAGTCCACCAACCACGACGGCAGCTTCCTCGGCAAGAATCTGGCGCCCAGGAAGTTCGCTGCGAGCGCGGGCTCAGGCTTCGCGATGGCCGATCTCCTGTTCGGCCTCGACCTCGGCAACGCCCCGACCTTCGGCTTCGCCTTTCCCGAGTGGCGCGGGCATGTGTCCGACGTGCAATTCAGGCCCGACATGTCGACACTGGTGCAGTGGGCGCCGGGCCTGCAGTCCGTGATCGGCGATTACTGGCAGGCCGACGGAAGCCCGATCGGGACCTGTCCGCGCAACCTGGCCCGCAAGCTGGTCGACCGCCTCGCCACCCGCGGTTTCACCGCGACCATCGCGGTCGAGATCGAGGCCACCCTGTTCCAGGAATCCATCCACGAGGCCCGGGCCAAGGGATACCGCGACCTGACCCCGCTCGGCGGTTCCGCAGGCACCGCGTACCACCTCGCGAAGTCGAAGGACTGGGTCGACTACATGTCGGCGGTCGCCCGTCGCCTCGACGAGATCGGCATCGAGTGGGAAGCGTGGAGCGACGAGGACGCGGCGGGTCAGGTCGAACTCAATCTCGTTCCGGGCGACCCGATCTCGGTGTGCGACAACTGGGCTCGTGCCCGGCAGGTAATGCGCGAGGTGGCCTTCGAGCTCGGTCATACAGTCACCTTCATGGCTAAGCCGACCGCGGGCTATGGCCAGGCCTCGCACGTCAACCTGTCCTTGCAGCGCGACGGCGTCAACGCCTTCTATGCCCCCGACGGGCCGACGGACACTATGCGGCACGCGGTCGGCGGATTGCTCGCGACCATGCGTGGGGCGGCATCGGTGATGCTTCCGCAGATCACCTCCTACCGCCGCCTGGTCGACCTGAGTGGCCCGCCGACGACCGTCACCTGGGGCATCGCCAACAAGAGCACCGCGGTGCGGGCGGTGTGCGGGCACCCGGCCTACTCCCGCCTCGAGTACCGCGTTCCCGGCGCGGACGCCAACTTGTATCTCGCGGTCGCGGCCATTCTTGCCGGCGTGATCGCCGGCCTCGACGGCGAGATCGAGCCGCCCGAGCCGGTCACCGACCTGGCGTGGTGTGTGCCCGACCTCGAGCGGCTGCCGGACACCATCACCAAGGCGGCGGCCGCGCTGGAGGCAGACCTGATTCTGCGCGAGCAACTCGGTGACGAGTTCGTCGACTACTGGGTGGGCACGCGGCGGTGGGAGTGGATGCAGTTCCACACCACGGGCGGGGACCCGTTCGCCGAGCTCTCCGAATGGGAGTCGGCCCGATACTTCGAGTTCCCGTGACCGTGGGGACCGCGCCGCCGGGCGCCGTCCGGCCGATGATCGGTATCACCGGCAGACGGGTCCGGCTGGGGTTGGTCGAGGGACTGGACCCACGTTACGGTCATCTGTTCGCCGACACCTTCATGTCGGACTTCTCGGAGCGGATCGCCAGGGCGGGTGGGGTTCCGGTGAACCTGCCGTACGACGCCGACCCGGAAGCGCTGTGTCACTGGCTGTCCGGTGTGGTCATCACCGGCGGTCAGGATGTTCACCCCGCGTGCTGGGGTGGCGATCCGTCGGTAGTCCGGGACGTGGACCCGCGGGATGATCCGATGGTCCACGACGCCGAACGTGACGAGTTCGAGATCGGGCTCGTGCGTGCCGCACTCGACCGGAACATTCCGGTTCTCGGCGTATGCCGGGGCCTACAAATCCTGAACGTCACGCTCGGCGGCACGCTGATCCCGCATCTATCGCCCGGCTCCGTCGAGCACCTGTCGGCTTCGCCACCGCTCACCGACGGTGCCGACGACCACAAGGTGACGTTCGAGCCAGGCTCGATCGCGGAAGGGCTTTTCGGTGCCGGCACTGTGACCAACTCGTGGCACCACCAGGCGGTCGACCGTTGCGGTACCGGCCTCGAGGTCACGGGGCGCACGGCGGACGGCGTCGTCGAAGCGGTCGAGCTGCCCGGATCGCCGGTGCTCGGTGTCCAGTGGCATCCCGAGTGGATGGAGCGCGACGATCCGGCGCTGAGGTGGATCGTCGCCGAGGGCAGTCGGCGGATCTGAACCCAGGATGGTCGGCCGCCACCGAACGGTGGCGGCCGACCACTACTGCTGGGTCAGCGCGGTATCACTGCACACTGACCCAGGACACGAGCGAACGCAGCGTTTCCTCGGGCGAGGCCTTTGAGACCACAGGCCTCGAGGCATCACCGAGGTTGGCTGCCATCCAGGCGTCGAGCACACCGAGGGTGAGTTCGATCTGTCGCTCCGCCGCTGTGGGGTCGGTGAAGACCAGCCAATTGAGTGCGAATCCGTCGGACAGCGTAGACAGAATGTAGGTCAGTGCGTCGACGGTGTCGGGGTCGACCGACTGGCCCGCAGAGGTCGCGGCGGCCTCGAGGATCACCCGCATGGTCGCGAATGCCTCGTTGTACACCATCTCTGCCTGCTCGCCCTCCTGGCGCTGGCCCCAGCTGATCAGCTCGACGATTGCGGCGCCGAAGTCCGGATTCGCCAGGTACCACTCCATCACGCCGCGCAACAGGGCGCGTGCGGTGGTCGCCACGTCACCATGGGCATCGTTGCGCATCAATACTTCTCGATACAGCCGCGCGACGTGTTCGAAAACCGCCGCGAACAGCACCTCCTTGGTGGCGAAGCAGTAATGCAGTGTGGCCAACGGAGCGTTCGCCTCCTCCGCGATGCGGCGTGTGGTGGCGCCGTCCACTCCCTCGGCGGCGATCACGCGCACGGCGGCCGCCACCAGCTCGGCGCGACGTTCTGCAGCGGGAATGCGAGGCATGGGTTGCTCCTGTCATGGGATATGAACGGATGATCAAGTCAGTCCCCACGCTACCAGTCAGGTGACTACGCGACGGAGCAATCACCACCGCTCCCTATGCGGATGTAAGTCAGATGACTTGATCATATGACCGATACCGGCTACCGTTATGACTGGCATCACATACCGGCTCGCCTTTTGTGGCCGCGCTCCCAATGCAGGGAGTTGTGATCGGCCCGAGACACCTCGAAGAGGACGACATGACCGAAGTGGAATCAGTACACCGCGAACGCGCGATCGCGCTCGACCGCCTGGCTACGGACCCGCCGATCGATACCGTCGTCGGCCTCCTGGCCGACCGGGCCGTCCGCTCGCCCGACCGTGAATTCCTCCGATTCGTCGACGGGTCGTGGACCTTCGCCGAGATCGACGACTGGAGCACGCGGCTGGCCCAGCGGTTGGTCACCGAAGACGGTGTCCGTCCGGGGGACCGCGTCGCGATCATGCTCCCCAACGTGGTGCAGTGGCCGGTCGCCTGGCTTGCGATCCTCGGGGCAGGCGGCGTCGCGGTGCCGGTGAACTCGTCTTACCAGCGCGCAGACCTCGAATTCGTGCTGCGGGACTCCGGTGCCCGGGTGATGTTCACCGACGCCGCGCACACCCCGATCGTCGAAGAGGTGCGCGCCGCCAATGACGATCTGGCCGATGTCCGGATCGTCGGAGTCGGTGCACGCGACGAGCTCACGCAGTATCCGGCGGCGTGGCCGGGGGTTGCCATCTCCGGCGACACCCTCGCGAACCTCCAATACACCTCAGGCACAACCGGATTCCCCAAGGCCTGCATGCTCACCCACGATTACTGGACCCGGCTGGGCTGGGTCTGCGCGAACGCAGCCGGTCTCGGCCCCGACGACGTGGCCCTCACCTCGCAGCCATTCTCCTACATGGACCCGCAGTGGAACACGTCGTTATGCCTCACGATCGGCGCGCCGCTGGTCGTGCTTCCCCGGTTCTCCGCCTCCGGTTTCATGGCCGACGTCCGAAAGCACCGGGCCACGTTCTGCTACGTGCTCGGTTCCATGCCCACGCTGCTGTTCAAGCAGCCGCCCAGCCCCGACGACCGCGACACCGACCTGCGCATCGTGCTGTGCTCGGCCATTCCGGTCGCGTTGCACGCCGAGCTCGAACAACGCTGGGGCGCGCCGTGGCGGGAGATCTTCGGGATGACGGAGAGCGGGGTGGACCTGTTCAGCCTGCCCGAGAGGGCCGGTGATGTCGGCAGCGGACGACTGGGTCAGCCGGTGCCGACCAAACAGGTCCGCGTGGTCGACCCGCAAGGCCGTGAGGTCAGCGACGGTGAATCCGGCGAACTGATCACCGCGGGCAAGCCGATGATGCTCGGCTACTGGAACCGGCCCGAGGAGACCGCGCAGGCCCTGCGCGACGGCTGGTTGCACACCGGCGACGTCGCGGTGCGCGAGGCGGGCAGCTATCGCCTGGTCGGCCGGATCAAGGACATGGTCCGTCGCGGCGGGGAGAACATCGCCAGCGCCGAGGTCGAACGGGCGCTCGAACGCGACGACACCGTCGTCGCGGCCGCGGTCGTCGGTGTCCCCGACGAGCTGTTCGGTGAGGAAGTCAAGGCCTTCGTGCAGCTGGCAGCAGGCGTCGAGGAGGGTCGCGAGACTGCCGAGCGGATTCTCGGAAATCTTCGAAACCAACTGGCACGCTTCAAGATTCCGCGCTACGTCGAGTTCGTCCCCGATTTCCCGCGCACGCCGTCCGAGCGGGTGTCGAAGCCTGCGCTGAAGATTCGCGCCGCCGAGCATCCCGGCACCACCTACGACCTGCAACCCCCGCGTGCCTGAGGAGCCAGACATGACCGACCACTACCTGGACGTGCACATCGACGACGACGTCGCGGTGCTCACGCTGAACCGCCCAGCGAAGCTGAACGTGATGGATGTGGCCACCCGGGTGCTGCTCGCGCAGACGATCCGCCGGTTCGGTACGGGTGATCTCGTCCGCGGGATCGTCCTCACGGGCACCGGGCGGGCATTTTCCGCCGGGGAGGACCTGCAGGCGGTGCCGACCGACTACGACGAGATTCGCGAAGCCTTCGCGACCTTCCATGACATCACCCGGGCAATTCTCGAGACGAAGGTTCCCGTCATCGCCGCCGTCAACGGTATTGCGGTGGGCGGTGCCTCGGAGATCACGCTCTGCTGCGACTCCCGGATCGGCAGCCCCGCCGCCGAGTACTACCAGCCGGAGAACCACCGCGGGATCATCATTTCGAACGCTGCCAGCCTCCTGATGGGCCGGCTGGTGCGCAATCATGCGATGCGAATCATTCTCGGCTCCAGCCGGATCGGCGCGGAGGAGGCCCTGCGGATCGGGCTGCTCGACGAGATCACCGCCCCAGAGGCGCTCGTGGACCGCGCGGTCGAGGTGATCCGGCAGTGGAACTCCGACCCTCGTATCACCGCGCTGCACCTGGGTTTGCTGCGGCCGCGCCTCGAAGCCATCGAGGCCGCGTTCGCCCGCGAAGACGACGCCGCCCGCCAGTCGTGGGAGTCCGGCGCCTTCAGCGAAGGCATCGAGGGCTTCTGGACATCGAAAAACGCGGCGCCATCGGCGTCGCAATAGCGCAATCAAGATCGGAGACATGATGATCACCACCGAAGCAGCTGTCCTCACTGCGGTGAACGAACCGCTGGAATTCACCGAGATCCAGGTCGACGACCCGGAGCCCCACGAGGTCCGCCTCGCCGTCTCGAATGTCGGCCTGTGTCACAGCGACCTGCACTACATGACCGGTACCGTGGGCGCCGACCTGCCCGTGGTCGTCGGGCACGAGGTGGCGGGCGTCGTCGAGTCGGTCGGCTCCGGGGTCACCTCGTTGCTCCCGGGCGACCGCGTCGTGGGCGCGCTCACGCCGTCGTGTGGGTTGTGCCGCAACTGCCAGGTCGGGCATTCGACGCAGTGCCAGCGTGTCGCGCAGATTCGGCAGCGGTCGCGCCCGGCTTTCCAACTGCCGGGAGGCCAAGTCGTCGAGCGACTCGGCGACGTCGGCGCGTTCTCCCGCCACACCCTGATGCGGGAGAACTCGCTGGTGAAGGTTCCCGACGAGGTGGGACTGCATGTCGGGTGCCTGCTCTCGTGCTGCATCATCACCGGTGTCGGCGCCGTGTTCCGCGCCGCCCAGGTCCGCCCCGGCGCGACCGTGGCCGTGATCGGCTGCGGCGGTGTCGGATCGGCCATCATTCAAGGGGCGCGGCTCGCGGGCGCCTCGGCGATCGTCGCCGTGGATCTCGACGAATCCCGGCTCGCGGCGGCCCGGACCTACGGTGCCACGCACGTCGTGAACGGGGCGGCAGATGTCCCTGCTGAGATCCGGAACGTGCTCGGCGACGGGGTGGATTACTCGTTCGAGGCCGTCGGCAACGCGCGGACCGCGGCTACCGCGCTGGCGGTCCTGCGGGCCACGGGCACCGCATGCCTCGTGGGTATCGCGCCCGACGGCACCGATCTCACCCTCCCTGCGTCGGACTTCTTCTTCGGAGAGAAGCGCCTCATCGGCTCCTACATGGGCTCCGGCCAAGCGCACGAGGATATTACGCAGTTCGCGCACCTCTACCTGCAGGGTCGCCTGCTGCTCGACGAGATGGTCAGCGACGTCATCCCGTTCAGTGAGGTCGACAAGGGCTTCGAAGCGATGAAGTCGGGAGAGGTAACCCGCATCGTCGCCGACCTCACCGTGTGAACCCCACCCCTTCGAGCACCCAGGGAGCCCCAGATGGCGAATCCGCAACTGTCCCAGCCAGTCAACTACATTGCCGACGAGTGGTCCGAGTGCCAGACGATCCCGGACGCGTGGAATCTCGACCCCAACACCGGCCAACCCGTCCACCGGGCCGTCACCTCGAGTCCGGACGACGTGGAGCGCGCGCTGCGCCATGCCGAACGGTCCTACGGCTTCGAACGCTGGGACGACGCGGCGAGCGAGGAACGTGCGGCGGTCATCGAGCGCGCAGCTGAGATCGTCGAGACCCGGATCGAAGACATCGCCCGGACCGACGCTCTCACCAGCGGTGTCCCGATTGCGAAGGCCCGGATGGTCGCGGAGTTCCTCCCGCACAGGATCCGCTCGTCCGCGGCGGAGCTACGCACCATCCCGCGGCGCACGGCGCTGGCGGCCGGCGGCCGCGACGTGCGGCTGTACAAGGTCCCGTGGGGGCCTGCGGCGATCCTCACTCCATGGAACGGCCCGAGTTTCATTCCTGCCGCGAAGCTGGTGAGTGCGCTGGCCGCCGGGTGCCCTGTCATCCTCAAGCCGTCCGAGCACGCGCCGAGCAGCGCCCAAATCATCGTCGAGAGCTTCGTCAAAGCCGGGCTGCCCGCGGGCGCGCTTCAGCTCGTGCACGGCGCAGGAGACGTGGGCGCGGCGATCACCGGCGATCCCCGGGTGAAGATCGTCTCCTTCACCGGCGGCCCGACCGCCGGCCGGGCGATCGCCCGCGCGGCCGCGGAAGATTTCAAGGTGCTCCAGCTCGAGCTCGGCGGCAACAACCCGGCCCTCGTCCTGGATGACGCCGACATCGACGTGGCCGCCGACGGCATCCTCGAGGGGATGACCAAGCTCAACGGTCAGTGGTGTGAGGGACCCGGAAAGGTGCTGGCGCACAAGAGCCTCGTCGAGCCGCTCCTCGGCGCGCTGATCGATCGCATCTCCCGCATCCAGATCGGGCACTCTCTCGAAGAGGCCACGCAAGTGGGCCCCATTTCGAACGCGCCGCATTTCGCCACGCTACAGAGCCGGATCGAAGGGCTGCGCGCACACGGCGCGACCATCCATCAGCCCGCAAAGCTCCCTACACTCGACGGATTCTTCCTTTCGCCCACCGTCGCTACGGGAGTCGACGCGTCGCTGGCGACCGCCGAGCTGTTCGGGCCGATCGTCAGCCTGCACGCCGTGGAATCCGACGAGGACGCACTGCGCGTGGCCAACGCGAACCCGTCGGGTCTGGACGCCTACGTGTTCGGTGGCGACCTGGATCGGGCCATCGAGGTCGGATCGCGGGTGCTGTCGGGCGAGGTGCGCGTGAACGGCGCCAAGGTCGCCGATCTCGCCGACGGTTCCGCACAGAGTTTCTGGGGCACGTCCGGAATCGGCGGTCACGCCCCGGGCGAGTCGGTCCGCGTGTTCTGCGGCGACCGCGTGGTCGGCGTCGATTCACCCGACCTTCCGATGTAGCGCCGGGGACCACTTTCTGCGTCACCTCTTGACTGTGACCGGTACCACTGGTCTACTGAACTAATTCAAATGATCATGTCATCCGATCATGTCAAACGATCACCAAGACGAAAGCGGCACATTCCATGAACTTCCCCTCCACCTCGGAAACCGGGATCGTCGATGTCATCGGCGTCGGTGCCGGCTTCTCCGGCCTCTACCTCTCGCACCGGCTCACGAGGGCGGGGTGGACCTTCGCCGGCTTCGAGGCCGGACCCAGTGTCGGCGGCACCTGGTTCTGGAACACCTACCCCGGCGCACGCTGCGATGTCGAGAGCATCTACTACTCGTACTCATTCGACGAGGAGCTCCAGCAGGAGTGGACGTGGAGCCAGCGATTCGCGCCGCAGGCCGAGATTCTCAGCTACATCGAGCACGTCGCCGACCGCTTCGACCTGCGTAAGCACTTCACGTTCAATACCCGAGTGGTCGGGGCGACATGGAACGCGGACGACCGGCTGTGGGAGGTACAGCTGGACAACGGTGCGACTCGCCGCAGCCGCTACCTGGTCTCGGGCGCCGGCGGCCTGTCCACCCCGAAGGACTTCGACGTGCCAGGCCTCGCGAACTTCACCGGACTCCAGGTATCCACCAGCCGGTGGAATATCTCGCTCGACGACCTCGCCGGCAAGCGCGTTGCCGTGATCGGCACCGGATCTTCCGGGGTTCAGGCCATCCCCCTGATCGCGGAGGTGGCCGAGCACCTCACGGTGTTCCAGCGCACCCCGAACTATGTGATGCCCGCACGCAACGCCGACCTCCCCCCGGAGCAGGTCGCCGCCATCAAGGACGACTACCCGGCGATCCGAGAAGAATGCCGGCACTCACCCGGCGGCATCCCCGACCGTCCCGTCACCGACAACGCCTTCGACGTCTCGGACGAGGAGCGCCAGCGGCGGTACGAGGAAGCGTACGAGCGCAGCGGCTTCCAGGGCGTCGGCGCCGAGTTCGCAGACCTGCTCACTGATCCCGAGGCGAACCGGACCGCCTCGGAATTCATCCACGACAAGATCCGCGAGATAGTGAAGGATCCGGTCACGGCGGAACTGCTGGTGCCCAAGTACCACCCACTCGGCGCCAAGCGCAGCGTGTTCGGCACCGACTACTACGAGACCTATAACCGGCCGAACGTGTCGCTGGTGTCGCTGCGTGGCGAGTCGATCGAGACGATGACCGAGAACGCGATCGTCACCTCGAAGGGCACCTACGAGGTGGACGCCATTGTGCTCGCGATCGGGTTCGACGCCTTCACCGGCCCGCTGTACGGGCTGAATATCACCGGCGCGTCCGGCGAGAAACTGCAGGAGGCCTGGAGCGACGGTATCCGCTCCTACCTCGGGGTCATGGCCGCCGACTTCCCCAACTTCTTCATGGTCGGCGGACCGCTGAGTCCCGCGCTGGCCAGCAACGTGGTGGTGACGATCGAGCAGGCCGTCGACTGGATCGCCGACCTCATCGAGCACGCCCGCGACTCCGGCGCCACGCTGATCGAGGCCACCCCTGAGGCCCAGAACGACTGGGTGGACATCACCGAGGGGACCGTCGCCCAGACGCTGTATGCCACGACCGACTCCTGGTATCGCGGCTCCAACATCGAGGGCAAGCCCAACACCTTCATGGGCTACGTGGGTGGCGTGGGCAAGTACCGCCGGATGTGCACCGAGATTGCCAAGCGCGGGTACCCCGGAATCCAGATCGACGGCGAAGCGCAGTCCCGCACCCTCGGCCCCATCCATCAGGAAATCTCATGAGTAAGACCGTGCACCGGCGCTATGTCGCCTTCTCCGACGCACACTATGCCGGAAACCTGGTCGACGGTGCCTTCGCCCTGAAATTGTTCGGTGACGTGGGCACGAACCTGTCGATCGAGATCGACGGCCACGAGGGGCTGTTCGCCGGCTACTCGTCCGTCGAGTTCCTCGCCCCGGTTCGTGGCGGCGATGTCGTGGAGGCCGAGGCCGCGCTGGTGAAAAAGGGCAACCGCAGCCGCACAGTCGATTTCGAGCTCCGGGTGATCTGCCGCGGTTCCGACGACACCGGCCGCTCGCAGGTCCTGGAGACGCCCCTGGTCGCGGTGCGCGCTCGCGGCACCGCGGTCATTCCTGCAGATGAGACGGAGTAGAAGCCATGGAGCTGATCCACGACACTGGCTGGGCCGCAACGCCTGTCGCCGCTGAACCATCCCTGCGCGGTGACATCGACTGCGACGTGGTGATCGTCGGCGGCGGCGGGGGCGGCATGTCGGCCGCACTGCGCCTCGCGGAGAGAGGCGTTGACGTGGTCCTCCTCGAGGCGAAGACCCTCGGCTGGGGCGCGACCTCCCGCAACGCCGGATACATCACCAACTCCATCGCCGCCGATCCGGAAATGCTGGGCTTCCTGCTGAAGCGCGAACGGCTGCGCGACCTCTACCGGTACGCCGAGAACGCGGTGCACTTCGCCGAAGATGCCATCACACACCACGGGATCGACTGCGGCTACCAGCAGGAGGGGATCGTGATGGCCGCCGTGTCCAAGGGGCAGCTGCGGCACGCACGCCGCAACGCGAAGGTCATGGCCGCGGCCGGATCGTCGGCCGAATTCGTTGAAGGTCGCGCAGCAGGCCTCCCGGACGGCTTCCTCGGCGGAGTGCGTGAGGGCGTCGGCGGCACGCTCAACCCGGGGGAGTTCGTGCTCGGTCTGCGGGCCGCGACGATCGCGGCCGGCGTGCGTGTCTACGAGCACACCCTCGCCCGCGACGTCACGGACACCGGCGGCGGGGTCACCGTCGAAACACCGGACGGAAGAATTCGGGCTCGCAAGGCGCTGCTGACCACAAACGCCAACAGCAACGGCTTGTCCATCGCACCGAAGCACCTCGCCAGCCCGGTGTGGACGTCCCTGGTGGAGACCGAACCCGTCGCACCCGAGCGACTCGACGAGATCGGCTGGACCAGCCGTGCCCCGATGGTCACGCTGCACATGATCATCGAGAGCTACCGCATCACCCCGCGGGGCACGATCGTGTTCGGCACCCGCCGCGTACAGTCCGGGCGGAACCCACTGCCCGACCGCACCCCCGCGCGGAACGTCGCAGACGATCTTGTCCGCGGATTCCACGACAGATTCCCGGGCCTGCGCGACGTCAAGCCGCAGCGGGCGTGGGGTGGCTGGATCGGCATGAGCTCCACCTGGCTCCCCGCCGCCGGCGAGGCCTCTGACAACGTGCTGTACTCGCTCGCCTGCAACGGCCACGGCTTCGCCCAAGCACAGTATGTGGGCCACCTGCTCGCGGACCGCATCGGCGGCGCGCCGCTGCACGACGACCTGGCGGCAATTTGGCACGGGCGCAAGCGCTTCTGGCCCAGCCTCGTCAGCGGCCCCGCGCTGTACGCGGCCTGGCTCGCCGACCGCGCCTCCGACCGCCTGGCAGCACTCACGAAATAACTATCGGCGTAAGCCACCTTCCAAGGAGATGCTCATGTCCATCAAAGAACTGCTCTTCGCGGTCTCGGACATCTGGATGATCGCCGTCGGATTCACCTACGGGATCAAGTTTATCCGGAACTACAAGAATTACCTGCTCGGCATCGAGTGGATCGTCGTCGCGACGTCGGGCACGAATTTCCTGCTCTACGGTCTCCTGAAGGCTGGTCACGACAGCCCGATGTATGCCTTCGCCTACTTCCTGGACGCCTTCTCCCGGTCGATCGGCATCACGCTCATCTTGGTCCTGGGGCTGATGAAGGTCACCCACCGGTACAAGCCGTCCGCGGCGGTGGACATCGGCGCGTTCGCCCTGGCGGGTGTGGTGGGTTTCCTCCTCAGCCATTTCGCGGAGGAGATCGGTCTGCCCGGCAAGATCTTCTACATCGTGGTCAACGTGCTCACCACGATTTTCCTCATCTACTTCGTCAAGCGGCTGTGGGGCATCGGCGAGCGCGGGCACGCGGCGTGGGCCGCCGTCGCCACCGCCTGCGGGTTCGTCATCGCGGCGACCTACGACTTCGTTTCCATTCCAGGGGACGACGCCGAGCACACGATCTTCTACATCTTCGCACTGTCCACGTGGGGCCTGCAGATGTTCGCGTACTACCGCGCCTACCGAGCATTCGACGCCTACAACAAGCGCGTCGACGCCCAGACGGTCAGCGGCAGCGCTCCAGCAACGGCGTAAGCAGCCGAACCCTCCGTGGTGATCGATCCATAGTCAGGAACCGAAATGTCAACGCATGTCATGCACGAAGAGACCACCGAGGTTGTCGTCGTCGGCGCCGGAATGTCGGGTCTGATGGCGGCCACCACGCTGGCGCCGGAGACCGACGTGGTGGTGCTCGAATCCACCGAGCGCACCGGTGGACGCGTCGAGACCGTCCGTCGGGGCGACTACTGGATCAACGTCGGCACCCAGTTCACCGAGGGCACCGGCACGCTGATCGATGCCCTCGACCGGCACGGCATCGAGATGGGCTCGCTCGCAGGCAAGAGCGTCGCGCTGTACTTGAACGGCGAGGTGGTCGACACCTCGAACCCCGTCGCGCTCATGTTCCGCACGCGGATGACCATGATGGACCGTATCGGCATGGCCATCGTCGGTGCCCGCATCCTTTCGGTCATGCCGTTCCTGGAGTCGCAGAGCCGTATCGCGCAACGGGTTCGCGCCAAGCTCGACACCAAGCTGGCGTCATACCTGCTGAAGGGTGTCCGGTCGCAGTTGGCCGCCGCCGTCGTGCGGTCGTGGTCGGCGCAGTGGATGGGATGCGAGGTGGAGGAGACGGCCGCCACCCAGTTCGTCACCTCCGTGGGCCTCGCGCTGGCCGACCCGGAGAAGATCCCGAACTTCTCGCTGCCGGTGGGTGGCAATCAGACGTTGACCGACGTGCTGACGGAAGATCTCGGTGGCCGTATCCGGCTGAACTCGGTGGTGCGCTCGGTGCGGCAGGACGGTGACGGCGTGGTCGTCGACTATCACGACGGTGACCGACCGGTGCGGTTGCGGGCAAAGCGCGCGATCGTGACCGCACCCGCCGATGTCGCCGAGCGAATCATCCCGGACCTCCCGCAGCAGCACCGGAATGCTTTCAACGACATCACCTACGGCCGGTACGTGATCGTCGGATTCTTCACCGACGAAGTCGGGCCGCAGCGCTGGGACGACTACTTCGCTGTCTCGACGCCGCAACTGTCGTTCCAGGCGATGTTCAACCACGCCGCCGCGATGCGGAACGGCGACAACCGTAAGCCGGGTGGAGCACTCGCCTGTTTCGCCGGTGGCGCTCACGCCGACGCGTTGTTCGACCTCCCCGACGAGGAGATCGTGTCGCGATACCAGCAGGACCTGCTCGCAGTGTTCCCCGAGCTGGAAGGGAAGCTGGGCGAGGGCATCGTGCGACGGCACCGTCGGGTCGTGCCCTTCTGGGCGCCCGGGCGGAGGAACTCGCTTCCGACGTTGCGTGATCCGCTCGGCACCACCTACCTCGCCGGCGACTATCAGCTCGAATTGCCCTCTCTCGCCGACGCGGCCACGTCGGGCGAACGGGCGGCGAAGGCCGTACTGGCGAGCCTGAGCGGCGTGGGGGTGCAGGGCGTCCCGACACGTTCCTGAATCAGCTCCCGTCCCAGCGCGCCCGGCAACCGGGCCGCGATACCCACACCCCACTGCTGCAATATTTCGAGGGAGAGGCCCCAGTGAGCTTCAAGAGCCCGTTTCCGGACGTCGAGATTCCGAACCTCAGCGTCTACGACTTCCTCTTCGGCCAGGTCGATGAGGCCGATCGGGATCGGCCGGCGCTGATCGACGGCGCTTCCGGTGCGGTCACCACCTATCGGGCGTTGATCGCCCAGATCGACGGGGTCGCGGGGGCGCTCGCTGCGCGCGGGCTGGCCGTCGGTGAGGTGGCGGCGTTGCATTCGCCGAACGTGCCGGCGTTCGCGTCGGTGTTCCACGGGATTTTGCGGGCCGGTGGGGTCGCGACCACGATCAACGCGTTGTACACCGCCGAGGACATCGCCAAGCAGCTCACCGACTCGAAGGCGAAGTTCCTGTTCACCGTCTCCCCGCTGCTGCCGCAGGCGGAGGCCGCGGCCGCGCAGGTCGGGATCCCGGCCGCGCACGTGATCGTGTTGGACGGTGCGGACGGGCACCCGTCGCTGCAGGATCTGCTGGCCGAGGGGGCGCCGGCGCCGGAGGTGTCGTTCGACCCGGGCACCCAGTTGGCGGTGTTGCCGTATTCGTCGGGCACCACCGGTCGGCCGAAGGGGGTGATGCTCACCCACCGCAACCTGGTGGCGAATGTGTGCCAGATCGACCGGCCGATCGGGATCGGTGCCGAGGACAAGCTCCTGGCGGTGTTGCCGTTCTTCCACATCTACGGGATGACGGTGCTGCT